>JBDUAM010000490.1:0-9682 GCA_040004655.1 Chthonomonadales bacterium
ATAGCAAATCAAAGTCGTTAGGAGATTTGTCGCAGGAATCTGCCGTGCCCAGCAGATCGGACCAGGCATCTGAATCGGTACTGTCAGAGACGTCTAATCCAATAATATGTTTTAAGGTTGAGCAATTTGGCTTTGATTGGACCAGTTTGGCAACTTGCTCTTTTGTGCTCCCAAAAGCAATACTCGCCATGCAGTCATTTAAGATATGCTCGACTTGAATTTGAGGGATTGTCGGATAGATAGGTATTGTAACGATACCCAACGACTGGCACGCAAGGTCAGCAATTGCCCACTCTGGCCTATTTTCACTTAGCAGCGCTGCTCTGTCGCCAGGTCTAAGTCCGGACGCCCAGAGTGCACTTCTGAGTTTGTGTACAATCGCCTGGAGTTCTGCATGGGTGTACTCTGTGGCTTGCGTGCCAGCGTGGTAGGTTAAAGCTGATCGGTTGCCGTTTACTCTCCATGACGCGGAGACAGCAGCAAAAATCGTAACCGGTTCCATTAGTACTACTGGTGAACCAGTGGTTTGACATCAGACTGTCCGAGGGACTTGCCGTCAACGATGATAAACGCACGATAGGTCACCTTGGTCGGCGAATCCACTGGGAACGCGGAATAGGGAATAAAAAGCGTAGCGTTTGGGAATTCCATCACACTCGAATCGATGCTTATGGGAATCGAAACCGCAAGTTGTCCATCGTTATTCTGGTAAGCTTCGCCGCCAGCTTTGGGTTTCATCGCCGTTTGTCCGTCCTGTGCATAGAAGAATACTGCCAGAAGTCCCTTTTTGCCCTGTTGACCGGCTATTCGGCACGCAACTGCTATTTGAATTCCATTGGACGGTGGATTTCCACCAGTCATCTCTTGAGCTTCAAGCGACTGAAAAGAGACTGCAGATCCTATGGTGCTGTTATCACCTGTCGGACTTACTGTTGACTGAAGTGCAATCTCAAATTCTTTTTTCTGACCGCTTTCAAGCGTGATCTCCCGAGTGGCGGCTATAACCCCAGAATCAGCCGGCGGTAAGAACCTTAATGTATGTTTCCCAGGGGATGCATGGTCCACGTCCAGCGGAGTAGTGCCAATTTCTTTGCCGTCCAGCTGAACCTTAATACCCGCCGGAATGGTAGTGATTCTGAAACTTGCATCCGTCTCTCCGGTGGCTGTTACATTTGTCGCCACAGGTTTATCTATTCCCGGCTTATCTGGCGTCGTAACCTTAACCCCGGTGCCAGGATTTTGTGCCTTGTTTCTGCCGGAAACTGCCTTTATCCCCGCAAAGACTATTACCAGAACACATAAAACACCAAAGAGTATCGCTACGAGGTTCTTCATATTTCGGGAAGAGTCGGCTGCTTGAATCCTTGAACTAACAATCCTCGGAGCATTAGGTCTGGAGTTAGTTGTGCTTGTTGGCGGCAAAATCCCCGCGAGGCGAGCGCGCTCGGAATTAAGAACTTCCGCCTTTATGCTCTCTAATGTCGACTTGACCTCCGCAGCAGTTTGGATGCGCTTCTCTTCATCCATTTCAACACATTTGGTAAGGAATATGTCGAGTGATTCAGGAAGGTCAGCCTTCACTGAACGTAGTGGTGGAAACTTAAAAGGTGTTGGAGACGGATCACGACCAGTAACGAGATGATGAAGGGTCGCTCCCAATGCATAAACATCTGACCTTGGATCTGTTTGTGCTCGACCATATTGCTCTGGTGGCGAATATCCTGGACTGCCATAGAGAAGGGTGTCCTTGGTGGCACCAGCCTGAAAACGGCGCGCAATACCAAAGTCGATGAGTTTAACTATTCCGTCATCCTGTAACATAATATTCGCTGGTTTAATGTCGCGAAATACAATTGGCGGTGTTTGAGAATGGAGATAATTTAAGACGTCGGCTAATTCAATTGCCCAGTTAAGAACGTCAATCAGCGGCAGAGCCTGGCCATTGGCCCTCTTAAGGACAGATTCAATGGTTTGCCCAAATACAAATTCCATAATCAGGTAGCAGTGGTCATCTTCGTCAAAGTAATCGGTTACACGAGGCAGATTTGGATGTTGGAGTTGGCCGAGTAATTTTGCTTCACGTTCAAATTGCCGAACAGCCATTGTTCGCTCGTCAGGCGTAACATCCTTTTCTGTCATTTCCTTGGCTGCCACAATAATGTCGAGACGCGAATCCCGCGCCTTGTATACCGTGCCCATGCCGCCACGACCTACAATTTCGAGGATCGTATATCGATTATTGAGAACTGCGCCAGCTTGCAGCCTGTCACCGGACATCTAATACTCTCCGAGAAGCATTTAGTCGTGTATTCGTTACCTAATTCTATGCAAGCCAAACAATTCCCTTTAACCTGCTGGAACAAGGATAGAAAGGTTAAATCCAGTGGCTGTGAGTACGGAAAGAACGGCGAGGTAAGGTTTCCCCATAGAGAAGCTTGATAACGACAATTGCCAGAATGGACGCATACCTCCCCAGTTGGCACATGGATTCATACTCACATGATTGAATATGCAATCGTGACCTACAAACTACCGGGACCTTCCAGCGGTTGATTCGATACATGTCGACATATACAAAAAAAGTTCCCGAATATTTGCTTATTCTTGTGGTAGATTCAAATTAATACTAGAACGTTCCCTATCAATGTAATGGCAAAAAGACAGGTTATCATGCAAGAAATATCCCCGGTCCTCGATATATTAGTTAATGAATTTGTTACGGTTGCAGATGTTGTGGTGGATGTTTCTGCTAATGAATTGCAGGACGCATATACTTATCGAATACCTAGTAAGCTGAACAGTTACATTGTTGTTGGATGTACGGTACAAGTTCCGTTTGGTCCAAATATAGTCACTGGATATGCAATCGGAATTCACGAACTCTCTGTTAACCATCCACTCTATTCACGCCTTAAGACTATTTCGGCGGTTGTGGATTCTAGTGTTGTATTAACCTCACGTCAGATCGAGCTCGCGAAATGGCTTGCCCAAACCACCTTTAGTAACCTGATAGACAATATCAAGTTGATCGCCCCAACTTCTTTGGGAATATCAGTTAAACATGCTGTTAAAATTACCAGCTCCGGCCTAAATTCTCTGCGTACTATTTCCAGTGGTCCGCAAACTGAATTACTTTTCACGTTACGAGAGATGGGCGGTTCGTGTGAATCTGAGAAGTTGCGTAAAGCGTCCCAACTGAGTTCATACCGAGCAACGCTTAATGCATTGCAGCATAAGGGTTTTGTAGTTGAATCTTATGCATTATCAGAGCCAAGGTCTACAAACGTAACTGTTAGAGCTTATGAACTTGGAGTCGACTCTATACATGGCGCTTCTGTGAGCCCGACCGGACAACGAATTCTTGACGCATTGCGAAGATTTGCATCCGATGGAGAATCTCCTGTGCTTCCAGAACGTCTTTTGCAATTCGCGCAATGCGGATTATCTGCCGTGAAGACCCTGGTGACCAGTGGGATTGTGCGCGAAACAACGATTAGCACGCGAAGGAATCCGCTTAAGAATTTGTCCACCGGTAAACCAACGGTACAACTCTCCGTTGGGCAAAGGAGTGCGGTCCACTGGGTTCGCGAACGCTTAACAAATTCGGATGCATTTGCAATAGAGAGTAAGCGCGCTTTGTTGTTCGGTGTGACGGCCAGCGGAAAAACCGAAGTTTATCTCAATGCCATTGAAATCGCTTTAGACTGCGGTAAATCTTCTCTTTTGCTCGTGCCGGAGATTGCATTGACGTCTCAAATTGCTTCAATTATCACCTCTCGTTTTGGGGATGAAGTAGCTCTCCTTCATAGTGGACTCTCTGACGGCGAACGGTATGACGAATGGAAACGCATAAAAGAAGGTCGCGCGAGAATTGTCGTTGGTCCCCGATCAGCCGTGTTTGCACCTCTCGAGAATATCGGTCTAGTTATTCTGGATGAGGAACACGATAGTGCATACAAACAAGAAAATCACCCACGGTATAACGCTCGTGACGTTGGGATGAAAATTCAGGAATTGCACAATGCAGTAATTCTTCTGGGTAGCGCGACACCGTCAATGGAATCATTCTATGCGACTTCAATTGGCAATTTGTTTTTGCTTGAAATGCCCGATAGAGTAGAAAATAGGAAGTTGCCAGACGTTCAGGTTGTAGATATGAGAAGTGATTTTGCTCGCAGGAATTCGCTGTTTAGTGAACCGCTTGAGCTTGCATTGCATAACTGCATAAATAAGGGAAAGCAGTCTATCCTTTTACTCAACCGGCGTGGTTACAACCAATTTATTCTATGTCGCGAATGTGGATTTGTAGCAAAATGTCCAAGCTGTTCGGTTTCATTGTCCCTCCATCGAGCAGAAGGAATATTGACGTGTCATCACTGTGGATTCTCAAAGTCTATTCCTACCCGGTGTCCAGACTGTAAAGGCGAAAAGATTAAGGGATTTGGGCTCGGCACGGAAAAGTTGCAATCGGAAGTGGAAGATTTGGTTCCAGGCGCGAGAGTCATCCGTCTCGACCGCGACACAACATTGCGTAAGGGCAGCCACGAGACCTTGCTCAAAATGTTTCGCGAGAGAAAAGCAGATATTCTCGTGGGTACTCAGATGGTTGCTAAGGGTCTCGATTTTCCAGACGTTACTTTGGTTGGGGTTGTAAGCGCTGACACAAGCGTATTCGTACCAGACTTTCGGGCTGCGGAGAGGACATTTCAATTATTAACACAAGTATCTGGTCGAGCAGGCAGAGGAGATCAGAACGGGCAAGTAATTGTTCAGTCTTTCGCCCCTGATCATTACAGTATTAAATATGCGAGCACGCATGATTACAAAGGTTTTTACGCCGAGGAGATTGAATTTCGCAAAGAATTGAATTACCCGCCTTACCGGCGATTTGTGCTGCTGACTGTCGCAGCTACAGATGAACGAACGGCAAAAGATCTGGCTGATTCGGTCACAGCAGTGTTTCGGAATTCAATCCCGAAGGCGCTTGAGATTGTCGGTCCGTCGCAGGCTCCAATTTACAAACGCAAGAATGCCTTCCGGTGGCATACAACTATTCGACTGCCATTGGGATTAGAACCTTTCGAGGTTCTTGCAATGGCCATCAAAAACCTTTCGTCTTCCCAAAAATCAGCGGTTGCTATTGACGTAGATCCAATATCTATGATGTAATTAGTGTTCAATTTGATCCATCCATCAGCGGATTACCTTGACAATGGTGTATTTGACAGGTCTATTGCAGTAAAATAATATAACCGCGATGCACAGCATCAGCCATTGGAGATTGATTTTGAAATTCGGATTACGATTTATAGCTGTTATTGCTCTGCCAATTCTCATTTCAGGATGCGGGGGCGGTCATGGTATATCTGATAACCTGGGCTCTTATGCTCCAGGTTCAACCTGGACTTACAGGGTCTCTGGCTCCGTGATTTTGCCCTCAAGCGCTGGGGGTGGCAACCAGGGTCTGCAATCTACCAGTTCTATGGTAATGACCGTCACACCAGATGTGATCAAAGATGCGGCTGGCCTGGACACGCATGTAATGAATCGACGATACAACCTCGTACTACTTGATGGTCGAGTTGTAAAGGCTAACCTCCGATTGCTTATTACTCAAGACAACCTCGGTGTTTTCGTACATGGCATCAATGAATCTGAGAGTGATACGATCGATTCGACCAATACTAAGCTGGTTCCATCCACAGCCAATCCGCCTTTCAAATTTCTATACCTCCCCAGCCCTGCCCCTGCCGGAAGAAACTTTTCGTATGACGATCCGATTGGCATCGGTCGAAGTTTCTCCTTTGCGGAGCACGCCAACCCACGACAGCATGTAACTGTTCCTGCTGGGGATTTTCTGGCTTACATACTAGATCAAGTAGAAGGATTCTCGCACTATACCATTGGGGGAGCAGCATTTGTTCCTGAAGTTGGAATAGTTGGCGGTTCTGTTACTTCTGTACTTCCCGACGGTTCGCAATTGAGTGGGAACATTACACTGCTCAGTTCTTCGCATTAATCTTTGTGAAACTTATCACAAAGATTAATGGTATTATCGGAGTGTGACTATACCAATGTAATGTTTGTGCTCTGAGGAGAACCAGAATTTATGAAAACGTTGCCTGTGTTTGCCGTTTCCCCGCTAATGTTTTTTGGCGGTTTTGCCCTGCTCTGCAATCTTTCAGGCAATACGACGGATTGTAAATCCACGTCAACTGCAGCCCCGCCGTCTTTTTCGAAAGATGTGGCTCCAATTATCCTTAAGAACTGCGCTACGTGTCATCATCCAGGTGAAGTAGCGCCGTTTTCATTGTTGACGTATGCGGACGTTAGTAAACATGCAAAGCAGATTGCCGCGGTCACGTCTGCACGAACCATGCCCCCATGGAAAGCAGAATCACACGGCGAATTCAATAATGAACGTCGACTTTCTGACAACGAAATCGCGTTAATAGGTGAGTGGGCCAACTCTGGGACTCCAATGGGTGATCCAAAGAGTCTGCCAGAAACCCCAAAGTTCAACGCCGGTTGGAAATTGGGTAAGCCAGATCGCGTTCTCGGATTGGGAGAACCCTTCAAAGTTGATCCTGATGGTCGCGATATCTACCGATGTTTTGTCATCCCTGCAAACGTAGATGCCGAACAATATATTCAAGCGATGGAAGTTCATCCTGGCAATAAGGCAATTGTCCATCACGTGATTGCTTACGTTGATACCAGTGGTGCAGCACGAAAATTAGACGAAGCTGATGCTGGTCCGGGTTATTCGACCAGTGGTGGTGGCCCAGGTTTTGTTCCCGCAGGATTTATTGGGGGATGGGCGCCAGGGAACGAACCCCGCTTTTTGCCTGATGGTGTTGGAAACCTGATTCCGAAAGGCTCTGATATTGTTCTGGAAGTCCATTATCACAAGAATGGCAAGCCAGAGTCGGATCAAACACAGGTTGGAGTGTATTTCAATAAGACGCCAGTCCATAAGCGAATTCGAAGTCTTATGGTGATAAACCCGTTCCTAAGAATTCCTGCTGGTGCAGAGAATCATCCAGTTACCGCTAACGCGCCGATCTTCAAAGACATAACCGTTCTCGATTGTACACCTCACATGCACCTTGTCGGTCACGATATGCGAGTTGATGTTACTCTGCCGGACAACACAAAGAAGCAGTTAGTAAACGTGCCGAACTGGGATTTCAATTGGCAAACGTCATACCAATACAAGAATCCATTGAAAATTCCATCCGGTTCCAAGGTCTCTCTATTGGCCCACTACAACAACTCGACTTCAAATCCCCACAATCCGAACTCAGTACCTAAGGTAATCACCTGGGGTGAGCAGACAACAGATGAGATGTGTATTGCATTCATTGCATACACCGTGGATGAAGAGGACTTGATTGAAGGAAAGTCCGCAGGAAACGCGCGAATACCTTCTTCAAAAAGGTAGTAATCCGGTAGAACATTATTGGGCTCAACCAGAGTTCTGGTTGGGTCCAATTTTTTTATGTGACTTGATGGGGAAGCGGTTCGCCTATAAGGCCTGCTATTAGATTAGCAACGGCAAGCTGTGCCATACGTCGACGAGTAGTGATTGACGCTGATCCGATATGTGGCAGCAAGGTCACATTAGGCAGGTGAAAGAGTGGGCTGTCCATGGCCAGCGGTTCTTTGCTGAATACATCGAGACCCGCGCCCCATATCCTTTGTGACTGAAGCGCGATAATGAGCGCGGATTGGTCAACTACATCGCCCCTTGCAGTGTTGATGACTACCGCTGAAGGCTTCATTAGATTAAACTCAGGTTCACCGAGAATGTGTTTCGTTTCGGGCGTAAGCGCCACGTGGACGGTGACAAAATCACTTAGATTGCATAATTCCTGCAGAGGTACATATTTCGCGCCATACTCGGCCTCTACACGCATATTGCGACTTCTCGATGCATAGAGAATTTCCATCCGAAATCCATGCGCTCGTCGCGCGACTTCTAAGCCGATAGCACCCATGCCGACAATGCCAATTGTGGCGTGGTGAATATCTGGTCCTACCAGTAGATCTGGTGACCATGTCTTCCATTTGCCTGTTCGAACAAACGCGTCGGCTTCAACAATTCTTCTTCCTGATGAGAGGATGAGTGCGAATGTCAGGTCGGCAGTTGTCTCCGCGAGTACACCAGGAGTATTGCCCACAGGGATATTGCGGTCGCGGCATGCAGCCAGATCGATATTATCAACACCGACCGCCATCTGGCTAATAACCTTTAGGTTAGGGCATTGATCCAGCAATTCGCGGTCGATGCGGTCGGTAAGCAGGCACAATAATCCATTTGCGTCGCTGCACTTTTCCGCCAGGGTGGCGGATGGAGGCGGGCCGTCATTTTGCCAAACATCAACTTTCGCGATGTCGAACAATTGTTTTAGGACGTCCGGCCAAAACGACCGCGTGACAAATACTTTCGGAAGATTTGACACTAAGAGTCCTCCGATTGAACGGACTGTACGAACTGCATAATCTCTTTTTCATAGCCAAAGTCCTGAGGTTCGTCATCCGGGGGTCGAAGGTATCCATCCTGCCGAATGAGTCCACAAAGGTGCGCTCGAAACAAGTCTGCGACGGATATCTGGTCCCAATAAGCTCGTCGTCGCACCCATTCACGCTCTTCCGCCGACAGGCGGATCGTCACTGAGCAATTTCGTGTCATCTGTTAAACCTTTCGGAACCTTACGCAGATTCGAGATCGACTTTGCCAAGGGCCAGCGGTGCGCGCGGCCTGAGCAACATGGCTGCAAGGATGGTGAACAAGTAGGGAATTGCTCGAAGCACTTCACCCGGCAGTGCGACGTTACCCTGTAGCTGAACCTGAATGGCATCCAGAAGCCCAAAGACCACTGCACCAACAGCCATACCGAGCGGATTCCAACGGCCGCAAATAACGGCGGCGAGAGCGATAAATCCACGTCCGCTTACCATATTGTCGCTGAACCTGGTAGTTAGGGACAACGACAAATACGCGCCACCGAGAGAGGCAAATGCGCCGCTCAACAATACTGCCCACAGTCTGAGCAATTGTGGATTGAGACCTGACATTCGTGCGCTGACCGGGCTCTCTCCGGCAGCACGCAACCTTAGGCCGAAAGTGGTTTTGAAAAGCACGAAGTTCGTCGCGAATACCAATACGATGGTTAATGCAATAAAGAATCCAGTGGGTATGCCGGTGGTGATGTACGGTACTTTGCCGGATGTTGGTCCGTAAATGGTTCGAAGCAAGAATGTTGTGCCCTGAAGCGCGAGCAGATTGATAGCAACTCCACTAACAACCTGATCGACGAGTAGCTTCTGCGTCAATAAGTAATGGATACCACCTGTTGCAATACCCGCAATGACTGCGGCTATGAGCCCACCGACAATTCCCAAATGCTGGCCCACGAGTATTCCTACAAATGCGCCGATCAACATCATGCCCTCAAGCGCGATATTGACAACACCAGCACGTTCAGAAACGATTCCTCCGAGTCCTGCAAGCGCCAGAGGAGCTGCTCGAGACAGAATTGGGACAAGAAGCGGTACCCCGACGAGAAAGGCGAGTGGGTCGGCCATTAGGATTTCCGCCTCGAATTTGTGAACCGAATTGCGGCCGCAACAATGACGATCGCCTGTATGATTCCAGCAATCTGGCGTGGAGTTTCGG
>JBDUAM010000237.1:0-9680 GCA_040004655.1 Chthonomonadales bacterium
GCTTCTCCTTGAAAAAGGATACTGCTTAGTGTCTCATTTTACGGATCCATTCCAGTTTCGACACTTCTACCCCAAACACCCACATCAAATGTTCAAAAGTATTGCCGCTGCCCGTTTAAAATCGTCTCTCAACTTCTGCAACTTTGCCAGCCGCACCGCAGGATCCCTATGGATAAATGCCTGGCTGCTCGTATGGAACGTTGGTATGACGACAATTTCTCGCTCCAGAGCATACGATGGAAATGCTTCCTCAAACATCTTCCATCCGCGTTGCGCATCTACACCGTGAAGCATGATTACTCTCAAATTTGGCAACATCTCTAATATGTGTTTGAGAGGTTCTAGCCCCTCCGTTAGCTGCACTTTGGTAGGCTTTTCGTTGATATACCAGGGAAAGATATTCCATAGCATCAAGTCAGATGACTTCAAACCAGAGTTCTCACATAATTCGTACAACCGCGCAGCAGTTGGATCATTGTTTTCCATGCTGATAAAACCGCTGCCTTTATCGCCACCCGCCTGCGGGCCAGGGTCTCTCAGGATGTTTAACATTCTGGCGTTTACACCGCCATAAATCGGCGCAACATAGGGAATGTTGAGGCCATTTGCCCCATATATTTCATCAACAAACCGATTAATTGGCTCAATACCAGGAGAATATCTGGCTAACCATTGATCGTGTTTGTATTCGGGACTCTTCATGCTCCTCTTCAACTCGCAGGTTCCCCCATTCTCCCACTCTCCCATTCGAAGCCGTACGTCAACTACTCCACCTCACACTCGGACAATATCTTCCGATACGCCTCTCGGGCGTGCTCATAGGCGGACCGGGCGTCGGATTGTTCGGCGGCGGCGTAGGTGCGCTGCTTCTGCTGCCAGCAGACGTCCACGCCCTTCAGGCACCACTCCGCGCTCTTTTTGCTGGCGCGAATCGGCTTGCCACCAACCACCACAAACACGGGATTAGTGTGGCTGCTGGGCAGAATGCGCATGGCGACCCAACTGCTGCGCTCAATCGGCACGTCAAACGAAACCTCCTGTAACGCGCCATCGGCTTTGATCCATTTGAACCCCGCCTGTTTGCCGTTGACAATCACCTCCACAGGCACCTCGTTGCCGTTCTTTCTGGCGTGCTCCAACGTCCACGGGAATCGGCGCATAGCGGCAATGTCGGGAGTCGCAGGCAGTCGCGCGGCGACCATTGCGGAGACATGCACGATGCGAGGCGCAGCCAGATTTAGCTCGCTGCCCTGCTCGCCCACGTTCCGCTCGCCGACCTTGAAGTCCATCAGGTGGCTCATGCCGTCGCTCACGTAGCAGCGCCCGTTCCGAATTCCCTCGCACCAGCTATCAAAATCCAGCTTGCCATCCAGCTTCACGTAGCTCCGCCCAATCCCCACGCGCTCGCCAAAGATACAGGGGAAATCGGTCTCGCCGGATGCGCGAGTGCGGTAGCCGCAATTCAGGGTGTGGTACCACATGTTGAGTTCGGCGACCGGTTGCGTGTCCTCGGTGCTGATGAAGTCGACCGCCGGAACCATACTCCCATCCGGCCCTTCGACCAGGTGCGTGACATCAACAATGTACTCGTTCGCGCCGATTCCGTTGTAGGGCGGAATGGTGTATGTGGGGATGGCCGCTTCGGGGGGCATGATACCGTTGCCGCTGTGCGCGGGTCCGCAGACGGCTCCCTGTTTCTTGGCCCACTTCAGGGTGTTCAGACCGAGCGTCGGCCAGTGCTTCCAACTGTCGCCGCCCGGCGGAATCTGGTTCTTCAATCTCAGCAGGCAGAGGTGCCCGCTCTGGTGACTGCCGAATCCGCTCACCTCCACGTCGTAGCGCAGCAGGTAGGGGTACCGCGATTCCGGGCTGATGCTGCCCGTAAAGAACTGTTTCTGGTAGTCAAAGCAGGGTCCCCAGGTGAGGTTGCAGCCGACCTTCAGGTCCTCTCCGCGACAGTGTCGAGCCATGTCTGTCGCAAGAACGCCCTCGGTGGGATTGTCGTAGTGCGCGCAGCCGGCCGCGTGGATGTGGTGATCGCCGCTCCACCAGCCGGTGAGACTCGGGTCAATCCAGCGGGCCAGTCGCACGGATAGCGTGGTCGCGGAGCCCTTCACGTTCAGGTCCAAGGATTTCTGCACATACTCCGGACCGCGTGTATAGTCGACGTGATACGCGCCCTCCGGGAGCTTCAGAATTTCGCCGTCGGCTCGGTATATCTGCGGATGAAAGGGGAAATCAGGGGCGAGTCGCTTTGCCTGGCTCGGGTAGACGCGACCCTGCGAATCGCGGATGGTGAACATGGCGGTGGTCGGTTTGCCGTTCTCGTCCAACACCTTAAACTTCACGTTGCGTGCGGGCGCGACGCGAAACAGTATGTCGCAATCGTTCCGGAATCCGAGGTCCTGCGAGCCTTGCCCGACGTTAAAACTGATGCGCGCCTCGCGCTGTCCGGCGTCGCGACTGTAGAGCTGAATGATGCGATACTCCACGCCGAGTCCGCTCAACTTTTGCGTCAGCGGCTGCTTGTTGAACATCATCATGTCCAGCCAGCGGTCGCGCACATTCGGCTTCGGTCGCGGGTTACGATCATTGATGTTGATCTGCATGCGCGGTCGCAGGGCGTCGTCGCTGGCCGTTTTCGGGTAGCCAGCCTCGAAGACCGTTTGCGCGTTCGGGCTGATCGCCGCCAGCTCCGCCGTGACCCCCGCCTCGTTCTTCACCTTCACGAGATACTGTCGCCATCCACTTTCGACCAGTATCGGCTTCGCCGCGCCGAGCTTCACCTTCACCCGCGATTCCGGGTTGATATCCACCTCGAACAGCACGTGAGGGTCCAACGCCGATTCGACCAACTGGATCGCCTTCGCATCCACCGTCTGCGTGGCGGCGAGATCGAGTTGTCGCTTTGCCGCAGCAGGCAGCGGATTGCCGAGGTAATCCAGCGCCTCCGAAATTCGACGCGCCTGCGCGAGCAGAGGTTGGGCAGGAATAGGATTCTGTTGGGGCGTGTGAAGCAGAGTCGAGATGGCGAAGAGCAGCATTGCGTTCGGTCCTCCCGGGCTGTGATGGGTATCTTATACCCCGGATTGTCGGTAACGCGTAACAGTTAATGTGAAATTGCCGGGACGCCCGATCAGGCGTCCCGGCATTTGTCAGTTTTTGTAGGTGATGGTCGCCTCAACCCGAGCATTTGTTACCCTGCCCGCCAGATATTCGACAAGTCCCGCATCCGGAAAATCTGGTCCCTTCGGGCTGTTGCATACTCCTGTCCAACCATGAAATAGACCGGCCGGGGCGCCGACCGCGTTCAATGTCCAACCGCCGCTCGGACTGCCAGGAGCGAATTGTGAAGTTGCGGCAATACGAGATTTGTATAGAGTGTCATAAAAATCCAGCACCACGACAACACTAAAGATATTCGGATCATCAAATGCTGGCAAATGGAAACCGTCCCCTGCACAGTTGTCATTCACCGTAAGGGGAACAAAGGAGCCATTCACCACCGACTGTCTCGGCTCGATTTTCAGGTTGCCCTTTGCTGTCCCAATGGACGTTACCTTGCCATCTTTTGTCGCTGAAACTTCGCAGGTGATATCTTCGCTGCCAAGTATCGCTTTGGCGACATAGGTAATCGACTTGTTCGCGGTGATGATATCCGTCATGCCGCCCAGGAACGTGCCGAAGGCTCCTTTGGTCTTCCAGTGGTAAGAAAACGTTCCCTGATCGGTTGCCTGTGGATCAATGGCAACTGCAAACGATTGGGTCTGAGATGGCTTGATGGATGCCTTCCTCGGGATCATCATCGGTTCAAAGTCCCGAACATTTACCTTGGATTGAGCTTTGCCGAGGCTGACGTCATTACCCGAAATTTTCTCAAGTACCTCAACGTCAATCGTGTCTGTTCCGAGGCCAGCCAGATTCGGGCCATAGGCCACCGTATCCTTAGACGATTGGAAGGACATGCCGGTATGCCCGGCGCTGTCGTACAAACTCCCAAATTGCCCGGATGTGGACCATTTGTAAATAAACACCCTGCCTGTTGTGTCGCCTTTTACGGACGCCGTATATGGAGCGGTGTCATATTTGCTGATGTCCGTGATGAGCGGATTGAGTTTCACTTTGGACTGTATGACGGTTACATCCCACTCCTCAAACCAGTTGGAACTTGCCCAATCGTGTTGGACCGCCCCAAGATCGGCATAAGCGAGCGCCTTATCCAGCACCCAGATGACCGCGTTCAGGTGCGAAAGAAAACTGGCGCCCTGGATGGTGTTGAGAAAAAGTTTCGCGTTGTCACTTTTTGATGCTGCACTTAGAACAGCATCTCTAACCCTGTTCAGGAGCACTTCCCGGAATGCTGCGTCGTCCGCTGCCGCTTTGAGAACGAGAGTAAGAACCTCTTTCATGTCGCCCTTATCAAGGGCCAGCTTAATAGAGGGAGTAGTTGCAATGAACGCTAACAGGTCCGTCGCACCCTGAAGCATGTTTTTGTCGATCAAAGAATCAAGGTCGAGCTGCACATCAACAATCGTTGCGAGCGATGGAACCAGGATATCCAGGAAGAACCCGAGCGCAAACATCTCATTGCTACCCGTTTTGTATGGCTCCGCGCCAAACTTTGGGAGTTTACCGGGATCGCCACCTGGTCCAACAACAGTTACGTGATAAATAGATTCCAGCGCCGTGGGCGGATTGATAGTGAGCGGAACTGGTGTAGAATTGACCGGGTTATACGCGCCTTTGCCCAATAAGACATCGGCAGCGCCACCTATGGCGCCTGCAAGACGACGGGTTGCGGCGACGTATTCGCTCGGGAACTTGCCGGTTGAAATTTGCTTCGTCAGGTCCTGCGCCGGGCCGGCGGAGCCATCTGGATTTGCATTCTTGAATCCGGTCTGCTGGATGTAGTAGAGCAGTGGTCGACGGTATGTGTTTGTAATTTGAAGTCCGGTTCCGTCATCCGCCTGCTGAACGACCACCCCGCTAAGTGTGTCCGAGGGGTCGACCAGCATTTGAACACCGAGGTCGCCCGCCCGCGAAACGGCTCGCGATGGATTTCCAATCGCGGTACAGCACAGGGCGCGCGGATTTGCGCTGCGTGTTGGCGTAAGAGCCAACGACCGGCTACTGCGAAGTTTGACGGCGCGGGAATCGTTGCTGATTGCGGTAGCGGCAACCTGAATCGCGGCAAGAATAGCCGGGTCTTTATCTCCAATTGCGGTAGGATTAGTCGCCATCTGCGTTTGAATGGCTGTGATTACACCCGGCAGACTGGCGTGCGCGAGAATGAATTGCTGAGCAGCAAGCTGGTCCGCAGGCGCGAGGGAATAGCCGTCCATCGCGAAGAATACGAGGGCCATCGCGGAAGCCTTAACACTCACGTCGGCTGGCTTTCCAGAAACGGGATCGGAGTATCCCATCAAGACTGTTTTGCCGGAGGCGTCGGTCACAGGAATGAGGTTGGGCCGATTACCAAAATTGTTGTAGGAGAAACTACCGTCCGCTGCGACAGCACTCGCGCCCGGAAGACCAACCTTTAGGGATGTAAGCGCCAGCCCAAATCCGCCAGGAAGGGTGATCACCCCTCGCGAATTATGGACGGCGTTGTCAAGTCCACCGCTGGTAGTAGTGCCACCTCCGCCGCCATGCCCGCCACCGCATCCGTTTAGGATGGTTAGGGCGCAGATAATTGCGATCAGAAATAGGACGTAGTATCGGTTGGTTCGGGAAATCTGGCCGGAACTTGCAGTCATCTCAATTCCTTAGCTGCGCCACGAATTGTAACGCGAAAACATCTCGATGAAATAACAGGGTCGAGAAGTGGATCAAAAAACGCCTGACCAAAAACTTGTGGCTGGCGATATTAACGCAATTACACTTTGTTGCCATAGAGTCCTTCTGGAACAGATCAGATAATGTGCTAATCGTAATTTGGCTGCAACTCAAATTGATGTTTGAGTCTGTTACGAAGATTGTACGAAGAAGGTCAAATCGGACATGAGTAGAACAGAATCGACCCAGTTGACCAGAGTAGAATCCCTTCAAATGAAGATCGTTGCGATTCGGCTCTACGTCAAATTGCGACGGCTCAAATTGACTCTAATTACGGTGATTGTGGTCACATTTTCCATTTACTACCGCATGACAAATATTCTCGATTTCGCATGGTTCTGGTCGATGTTTCTGGGCCGGATGGGAGAGGCGTATTTCATTTTTTCGATTATTGCCATGATCTCGGCGTCGCACTTAAAGAAACGCAGCATTCTGGAATTCATCCCTATCGTATTTTGGATAGCTCTGGCGTTTGCTGTACTGAGCTTTCAACCGTGGTTACTCGGGGAGGTGAGGCGTCCGTTTGAAGATTTCGTTTGGAGATGATGTATCAGCAAATTTGTTGGATCGGTCAATCCATCTTGCTAAAATCGCCAAAGTTGCCAAGTATATACCCGAAGA
The DNA here is from genome assembly GCA_040004655.1 of Chthonomonadales bacterium. GTDB lineage: Bacteria > Armatimonadota > Chthonomonadetes > Chthonomonadales > CAJBBX01 > JBDUAM01. The sequence continues at coordinate 6,457 of JBDUAM010000237.1, forward strand.
ACAGAAGTAAAGCAGCCACGAAATAGACGTAAACATAGTGCCAGAAGAGTAGAACAGCAACGGCAGAGACAACCCTCGACACCACTACCCCAGCCTTTGTGCGAAAATACGGCAACAGGTATTTGAAGCTAAGTCTCGATCCGGCCATGAGCATTAACGGCACGGTAATCGGTGATAGACATACAACCCCGATCGAGCACCACTTGATGACAATTACGAGCAGCGAATGACTGGCCCAAATGTAATCAGAGTAATAGTTGAACGCAGCGTACAGGTACCAGATAATGAATACAACCGATCCGCCGAACCATTCGGCGGCTGAAACGGTTTTGTCCTTATAGTGACCTGTTACGAAGGTGACGTTGGTCGGATTCAGCGACTCAGTACGTGCTTGCAACTACTAGTCTTCCATCCTCAAGAGTGTAGATATCTTCTCGAGGGTCGAATAAGTCTTCTGCCCATTCCTGGCAAATCATAGCCATCCAATCTACATCAGACAATTCCAATTTGTGCATGTCAATTGCCTCCACAGGTGGATCAACATCTATCCTGCAACTGACACCAATTATACCACTGTCGATTTGGAAGCTGGATTTCAGATTTATTACCGGCGCACAAGTTGAAACGCGATCTCCCTGCCCAAGCCCTGTTTGATTGCCAGCGATATCCAGACCCACGCGAATGCCTCCATGTACCGCGACATCTCCAGCGGACCCGCGTCGATCGGAGCGAATCCGATCTCTTCAGCAAGCTTCATCACCGCGGTTTTGGCGTCGGCGTGGTCCGATGCTACAAGCATGGTGGCCTTTGTGTCGCCAAACTGTGGACTATCCATTACGTTATTGCCTACCGTGTTGAATGCCTTCACGACCTTCGCGGCGGGCGCCAATTGCGCCACCTTCAGTCCCGCAGAACTTGCACCCAGGTCTTCCAGGGCAGAGAAGTCTGCCTTGATCGGGTTGGTGACGTCGATTAGGATTTTGCCGGCCAGATTTCCTGTACTCGCTATGGCGGACTCGACTGCACTATACGGAATCGCCAGAATGACTACTTCGGCATTTACCACGGAGTCTGCAACATGTGTAACATCTAATCCAGCGTATTTTGGGTCCAGTGGATCCTGAACGCCCCATTTTACGGAATGTCCAGCAGCCGAAAATCTCTTGCCCAGCGATGCGCCAACATTCCCGGCGCCAATGATTGCGATATTCACGTGATGATTTCTCCCGGCGTTTGTTTTCTAAGCCATACGATTGTTTGGCCGAAGCAGTTGCGAATTGCATGTTAAGGTTTTGAATTAGTCCACCGATCGATGGATATTGGATTGCTAAACCTCCATTTGGCATACTTCTACTCGCTTGCCGGGGTAACATCGACTATTATGGATATTCAATCGACACCTTTTTGGCGACGGTACACAGACGCGCGCACCTATTCAGACATGTCCGCAACTAAGAAGAAGCGTCTGAAAGCAGGGCTGTTGGTTCTTTTCTTCTCCATCGGGTCGGTTTTCTGTACGTACTCATACAATAACAGACCCATCCATTACCGGTTTACAAAACACGATGCGCCAAAGAACAATGCTCTTGGTGACTTTACGAAGGCAAGCACAGCATTTCAAAATATCCACGTTGCTGGCCTCGGCAAGTTGTATATCCATGAATATCCGTCTAAGCAGGATCTACACAAAATTGCAACAGAGAGTTACGAGGCAATTCAATATATCAAATCGGGCCTATCTAAGCCGCTGGCTCTGCCTGAGAAAAAGCCCAAATGGGTAAATGACGGTTTCGAATTCAGGATGCACGACCTGTTTCTTGCAACTTCCATGTATCTGGAGAATCAGGGAAAGTACCCTGAGGCGATAGAGGCAAGACTCCTCGGCATGGAGTTCGAAATAAAAATGAGCAAGTCCGGGCCGATCATGGCGAAGTATAATCTCGCCTTGAGCATAAGTGAACTGACAACGAACATCAATGTTTTAATTAATAAGTTGACTCCTCAACAGCTTTCTCAAGTTGCCGAAAGGTTAACTACCATCCGCGGAAGTTGTCCCGAGTTTCGGGATGATGTTGATGGGATGAAGGACTTGTGGATACAATCCATAATCCAAGAACAGAAAAAAGACAAGATATTCATCTCGAAATTTATTGAATTCCGGCATGGCGGCAATAACTCGTGGGCGTCCAACGTCAGCTGGATGGCAGAGCAATTCCAAGACAAAACTGCGATGGTGAGGGACGTTACACAATATCTTGACCAAATAAAGGTGGAGGTTTCCGGACCGTATCACCTTGTCCCGCAAACCAAAAGCCCGAAATCACTTACTAATATTGGTTGGAGTCAGCCACTCTGGGCATGGAACATTCCTCTTTCAGCCCGATCGAGCGTCGAGTTACTTCGACTTGAAGTCGCACTACAGAACTACAAACTCGAACACAACAAATTCCCTGCCACACTTGCGCAGGTCGCTCCGTCTTACATGCCATCTGTCCCACTGGACCCACTTGCTGGAGAAAAACCATACAAGTATCGGGTCAAGTCCGACGGAAATTACCTGCTCTACGGCGCTGGTCCAGATATGAAGGATTACGGAGGACACCCGGCAAAATTTCTGGGCTTGAGAGGTGGCGACATGGTTGCCGGGAAGCTCGGATTTGTCTTTTCGTATAACGTAAATTAGTTTCAAGCCACTTTGTGCGGCTACTTTGAGCTCATATCCGGGATGTTCACATTACTGCTTAGCTTGTTAGCATTTTGAACTAGAATGGCGCCGTCGGGCTTCTCTCTGTACTCTACTCTCACTGACTCGCCGACTTTGTATGCTTCAGGTCCAAGAACGCCTTCGACCAGATGCTCGGACCCTCTGAAATCCACGTAAAGCGTTGGGGCATTGAATGGAGTGAACGATCCCTTGGAGACGGGCCAATTAATCCGCGATACAGTAGCTTGTCCGACCTTAACCGGAAAGTTTTCAAATTCGCTTACAACCATGAATTTCCAAATGATGCAGGCCACGACTAAGAAAAATCCCCCAAGAAAGGTGCCCAGCACCGACCAATCGGGCTTAGCCACTTTCTGTTGCTTAGCCGGTTCACGTTTCAGCTTTGGTCGTTTGTATGCTGATTTATTCACGTTGGCGCTTCACGCTCCTGATTTCCGAAGGTTGTCCGGGTTATGTACAGGTGTACGGGTCGAATTAGGAATCGGTTTTGGTTTGATTA
>JBDUAM010000021.1:0-30599 GCA_040004655.1 Chthonomonadales bacterium
GGATGGTTGTTTATTTGCGTCGTGGCATCTTGATAGCCCAACGTCATTCATGAAGTCCGCTCGAAACAGAATTAATATTCTCAAGCGCTTGTATGGCAAAGTATATTTTCTGCAAATCGTCACCTTGAGAGCGGTAAAATTCCAGAACTCGGTTCCAATGGATGATTGCCGTTTCAATTTCTCCACTGAGCTTCTTCACGTCACCATAATACAAATTGGAGACAGGGTCGAATGATTGGATCGTTAGCGCCTGACTCAAGAAGCGCTCGCTGCCTTCAATATCACCGAATTCTAGTAGTATCCTCCCAATAGTCCTCAACGATATCAAGTTCCTATGGGAAATGTTTGGCCCCAATGCAATCGATGCCGCATGGTGAGTGACTGTCAGGTGTTTCTTCCCTAGATTCTCCATCAATATGGCAACCTTAAATTGCAATGATGAATCGCCCGGATTCTTCTTTAATTGATTGAGCGCCTGCCTCAACACTTTTGGATCATTGCTCAGGTGAAAATCACCATCTTCTTCCATGGTCGACCTCCATATGTTTTTTCCAGGATCGTCACGACATTGACGGCTCCCTAGAGTTACCGGTGGGTCTGGTTTCTCACCTCGATCAACACTCCATCACTTAAGCAAACTCGTCGGAAGCTGCAAAACGAAACCCACTTGCACGTATTTCTTACCTGGAATATTTTTCCGTTTGTATGCTATCCCAGCTATTTGGCCTTTGTCGTTTATCCCTGTGGCATCTGTCAAATGGATGTCCATCGCCGCTGGAACGAGTTTGTTCAGGTCGTATGCCACTCCCTTGCGCCACAGGCAGGCTCTATATTTCCCATATTGCACTTCGGACTGCCCGACAATTAATCCGTGATTATTAATACAAGTTGCCGATGCATTGCCACCCAATGTGGGGAGCACGGTGAACTTTCCGTTTTTCCAATAGAATGCTTTGTGATAGCCGCCGTCCATCAAATGTCCAACTACCTCCTGCCGGTCATTGATGTGCGATGCACCTCCGTGGGACCACTTTGAATTGGTAAACATGTCCCACATCTTTCCTGCTTTATAGACAAACGGATGAAAGTCATCATCATTCAACAAAGCCGTGCCTACAATGATGCCGTTATTTGTGATGCAAGAAGCGAAGCTTTCGTTTCCACGAAGGGTGCCGAGATCAGTCAGCTTGCCCTTGCTCCAGAATGCGGCGTGTTGATGCTGGTTGGCATCTGTCGCGGTGCCGACAATATCGCCATGGTCGTTGATCCAATCCGCAGAGCTGTCTCCACCGTTAGCAAATGTCCCTAAATTCCGAACCGATCCATTCCTCCAAATACAAGCTCTGGTTCCGCGATATCCTTCAAAAAATGTATAGCCCACTGTTTCGGACCGCTTGTTCATAGTGCTTGCCTGACTGGGTTTTTGCGGATCCGCCGCAGGAAAAGCTATTTTCCCGTTTGACCAAATTAAGGCCCGATATTCGCTTGTTTTTGAACGATAATCCGGATCGTGTGCTGAACATACAACGTCACCGGAGGAGCTGATGTACAGCGCGCCGACTTCCATTTCACGAAATGTGATCACTCGCAAATTGACCGTTTGAGCCGGCGTTAACGCAGGCTTTTGTGTGTTCAGGAGTGAGATCAGAGCAAATAAGGTGAACATAACAACATCCTCTTGGGTCGCGGAGACGGCAATGGAGCGGTCTCATTTCATTATTTGTTAACTCGACCATCACACTGGAGCCCAAGAACCACGCATAGCAAGTCGTCCAATATCATCGATCACCAATGTCTCTTTGAACACCAGTAATTGTTCGATTTACCTCCCAACATCCAGCGCAAAGGACGAGCAAGAGAAATGCAAGCAATACAATTCTTGAGCGGCTCGGTAAATCTCGTTCCCATTTCACGTTCATCCAAACCGCGATGAGGCAACCCACTTCCATAATTGCATACAAACCGCTAACGAACATATTGATTGAGTATGCGCCTGAGATAGCGCCGTAAACCGCGACTTGCTTCAGGAATAATACAAGGCCAAAATAGCATATGCTTGTAAGCGCCAGCTTCATTATCGGCTTAGACAGTTCGCCCACAACAAGAAATTCCTTTCACTTTTTGTCAACGAATTCAACAACGTTTCGGGCAAGATGACGGGGGCAACCTTTGTAAAGTGCGGACGTATTCCGTTCGTCCGTCACTTAAGCAAACTCGACGGTAACTGCAAAATGAACCCGACTGAATGCTTCTTCTGGCCCGGAATGTTCTTCCCTTTGTATGCCAGCCCGGTTACCTGGCCTTTGTCATTTATCCCTCTGGCTTCTATTAACTCTAGTTCCATTCCCTTCGGCACAAACTTGTTTAGATCGTATGGAACCCCTTTGCGCCACAGGCAGGCTCCCCCGTTAATCGTTGTGCCTTCAGCCCATCCCACAATCAACCCGCGATTGTTAATACACATTGCCTGTGCGGTGTCACCGCCCAGGGTCGGGAGGTAAGTGATCTTTCCGTTCTTCCAGTAGAACGCTCTGTTTTTGCGGTCAAGATGTGCAAATCCAACCACTTCCTCTTTGTCGTTGACAAAGGATGCGCTCCCAGACCCATCAGAATAGCCAAGCAGGTCCGTCATTGTTCCGCCGTTAAAGACAAATGGGTGGTTGATATTGTGGGTTGTCGTGGCAATTCCAACGATAGTCCCATGAATTGAAATGCAGTGGGCCTCACTGGTTTTCCCTCCAAGAGTGCCGATATCGCGGACCGTGCCTTTACTCCACAAGGTCGCGTGGGAATATGAGCTCGTTGTGTCCGACCAACCAACAATGTCTCCCCCATCGTTGATCCAAACAGCCCTAGCGTCATTCCCGTTTATAAGAGCAGGCAAACTCGAAACTAATCCGTTCTTCCAACGACAAGCCCGCCACGATTCATGTTCTCTGAAAAATGCAAAGCCTACCATTTCTGAACGAGTGTTCGACGCAAACGCGCAATCTGCGTGTTGTGGATGCGGCGAACGGTACTTGAGGTTGCCTTTCGACCAGCGAAATGCCTGGAAAAAATTTGGCTTGTTAGAGATGTCAGGGTCATTTACGTATCCAACGACATCTCCACCTGAAGTTATGCTCTGGGGATTCACGTCCAATCCAACCACTGTAATTTCTTGCAATAAGGACTGCGGTTTGAGCCTAACGGTTTGCTGGTGCGCAGTTAAGAGTGTGATTATAACAAGTAAGATATGCATAACAACATCCTCTTAGATTGCGGAGACGGCAATTCCTGCATTGCCATCCGAAGGACAGCTATTGCGAGGCGTATCAAAGATTTGTATTCTGGGTGCTCCGCCGAGCCTTTGACCGCTTGATAATCCTGATCCACAAAATGATGAATACCGTCCACAAGAATGTCGTCGCGACCATCTCCAACATGAACGCCGCATTCGAATTGCCGGTTTCCGGCGGATGGCTCAAGGAGAGGATGGTCCATAGTATCAATCCGAGATAAATGTAATTCAGGCACAACATGATAAGCACTGCCAGAATTGTACCGGATATCAAAAATGGAACCGGATAACTTGTGATAGAGGTAATTGCAGGCACAATACAGTAAGCGGCGAGTGCGCCCAGCGCTCCGCAGGTCCACCAGTCTTTTTCGGCGATGGCGTTGTTTTTATTCATGGTGCGCGCCTCATAGGTATGTTATGCGAGCAGGAGCCCACCCCGTCTGATTATCTACGTTCTACCCCGACTTCCAGGCATCAATCGCGGGTGTCCAAATCGACTCTCGACCCTGCACGCCGTGGTCATCTGTGCCGTCGTCCTGCCAAAGCCAGAAGGTACCGCCATTCAATGCGGAGATAAGTTGCTAGCTGGGGCTGAGCTGCGCAAGCGGCAGTCAGTATCACTGCCGAGACATTCTCGCGCGGACCTCAAGGCGAATATGAAATCCGCGATCCTCTTAAACTAATCGATCTATAAATCCCATCGACTGTCGGAAATCACTGCATCGACGCCCGTCTCATTGCCCGTACTGCTTTCAAGTAAGCCATTGGGTCTTCTTCTTCGTCTTCCGACACGTCTTGCTCGCCGATTGCGGCCGCGCTCGACATCTGCTCCCTCAACAGTCCGCACTGTTCCCGCATGACCATGGCCATGTCTTCGCCGCGGGTTCGGTTGATCCAGCGCATGATGCTGGAGACAAACAGCTCCTTCAGGTAGGCAAACGAGAAGCCGTCCGTCAGGGTGATGATCTCGGCAATGCCCTCATCGGCCACGCGCAGTTCCGCCTCCATCTGAGCGTTCCACATTTCCAAATATGCGGCTCGCTCCTCGGGCGCGGGCAATTCAAACTGGTATTTGCGATCAAATCGACTGGGTCGATCCAGAATAGACGAATCGATTCGCTCCGGGTGATTGGTGGTCGCCAGCGCGACGATTCCGGCGTTCGAGGCGAATCCGTCGAGCTCATTCAAGAAGAACGATCGATTGCTATCGGTGATCAGCGAATCGAGGTCCTCCAGCACCAGAATGCAGGGAGTTGTCTGGCGAGCGCGACGGAACACCTCGGTAATGCTCGACTGGTCGGTTCTGTAATGCTGTTTGAAACTCTTCACATAGAGGCAGGGCACCTGCAGCGAGTTGAGCAGCGCCTTGACCGTGTGCGTCTTGCCATTGCCGGGCGGCCCGATCAGAATGACGCCGCGCTTCCATGGAATCTTGTATCGCTCATAGGTCTCGCGCGATTGAAAGAACTGCGTCAGGTCATCCCGAATCTCTTGCTTCAACTTTGGCGGCAGAATCAAGTTGTCAAAATTTGCGGCTTGAATCGCCTGAAAGAGCGTCTCATCCTTCTGCCAGTAGCCATTGTTGAAGACCAGAACCTCGCCGCGAACTTCTGAACACCAGGCGTTGACCTGGTAGAAGAAGTCTCTTGCAATCTCGAATGTGTCAGCAATGATCCAGTAATTGGTGATCTCACAATGGGTACCCTGCCACTTCACCTGGATGAACTCAAACCTGTGGCCCTGCCATTCTATGTTTAGCCAGCCGTTGCCCATGCCCGTGTGAATGCCCTCTGCAATGCCCTGAAACGAGGAGATGAATTGGCTCAACGCGCTCTCGCTAACATTGTATGTGCAGTGACCGGCGTAAGTAAACCGGTCCAGATCGAAGACATCTGACTCGCCGAGAAAGATCGCCTTGTCCGGAAATTGTGCTTCGAGTTGGGCTTGCATCTGGTAAGTAATGGCATTGGCGGGCTGGTGTAGGGTCTCTGAAATCAGGGTATCAGCAGACATTTTGGTTCTCAAATTATTTTCCATAGTCGTTAATATATCACGTTAAGCGCAAGATTGCACGGGATGATGGCCAGCGTGCCCACTACTCCTTCAAAATTAACCGTGGCGGTAAAGGAGTCGACGCAGAAAATGTGGAAGTCACCAAATATGGCACCGTAATTGGATTGGCAATGACGTGCAGGGGAGCATGAGTTGCGACAGGTGAATTGGCGAAAGCAGGTCAGATTATTGGGATCAGGATTGGCGGCGCTTCTGCTGTCGACTCTGGTATTGCCAACCCCCGTCGCACATTCCCAGCAGCCGAAATCCGGGCTGGATTGGTGGGCATTTCAATCTCCCGTTAAGGCCCCACCACCAAATGTCCTCGGCGCGACCAATCCTATCGATACATTCCTGCGGGCCAAATTGGCGACAAAGGGGCTGAAATTCGCACCACCTGCGGATCGGGTTACGATCATCCGCCGGGCCACGTTCGACCTGACTGGACTCCCGCCGACTCCCGAGCAGTTGAATTCCACGTACGAGAAAACCCTCACCGACCTGCTGGCATCTCCACACTATGGTGAACGCTGGGGCAGGTATTGGCTCGACGTGGTCCGCTATGGCGAGACCGATGGCGGCGAGCACAACTATGAGCGTCCCAACGCTTGGCCTTATCGAGATTACGTGATCGATGCGCTCAATCGCGACCTCCCGTACAACCAGTTCGTCCGAGAACAGATCGCTGGGGATATTCTCTTTCCAAAAGACTACAGCAAAGTTGCCGCGACCGGATTTCTTGTTTCGGGTCCGTGGGATCAGGTGAGCGCCGTGCTGAACAAAGACCCCATCATGCGGATGACATCGCGCATGGATGAGCTGGATGACATGGTCACCACGACGTCCGCGACGTTTCTTGGGCTGACCGTCAACTGCGCGCGATGCCACGATCACAAGTTCGACCCGATCCCCGCCAAAGACTATTACCGAATGGCGGCCGCATTCAGCGGAGCCGGGTTCGGCGAGAAGAGCATCGCCACCGCCGAAGAGCGCGCACGGTATGACAAAGAGACTTCGCCCATTCGGTCCGAGATATCTAAAGAAACCTCAGCATTGGCAGTTATTGAGGACAAAGTAGCAACGGGACTGCTTGTCACCAAATATGAGAAGTTCGACGCCAGTCGACGAAACAGTCCGCAGCGAATTCCCGTGAACCAGCTTTACAATCGAGAATCCTTTGCCCGAACCGAAGCTCGCTACTGGCGAATGTTGATCACGGACCAGCACAAAATCGATCCGCGCATTGATTACTTGAAGTTGAATCCCGTGGGTTATGTTCATCCACAGTGGAAGTCCGCGAAGTCTGGTTCAACCGACAAGCCTGCCATTCTTGAGATAGACCTCGGCGCGGCCAAACCGGTGAGCGAGATCATCTGGTCATCCGACCGATCGACCGGCAAGAAGGAAGGCACCCCATCACTCTATCGCTTTGAGGCGTCAGTGGACGGCGTCAAATGGAGAACGGTCGCCTCAAACCTCGATCACGTCAGCCGAATTGAATTGGACTTGCCCGAATTATCAGACGAAGATTTCAACGCCGTCCTTACGGAAAAGGACCGACTGGGCAGGCTACTCCCAAAACTGAGAGTAATCGAATTACAAAAGAAACTTGACGCCATCCCAACTCCGCGCAAGATGTATGCGGTAAATCCGCACAATCCTGAGCAGGTATCTCTCTTGAAACGAGGGAGTGTGGCAACTCCGATCGAGCTCGTTACACCCGGCGGATTAACGTGTGTGAGACAGATGTCTCCTGATATTTCCGAGAATGCAACCCCGACGGAAGGCGAACGGAGACTCGCTCTGGCAGATTGGATTGTAAACCCGAAAAATCCGCTCACAGCGCGCGTGATCGTGAATCGGGTCTGGTACTACCACTTTGGCGCGGGAATCGTGAATACTCCCAGCGACTTCGGGGTCAACGGAGACAGACCGTCGCACCCGGAGTTGCTCGATTGGTTGGCGGTCGCGTTCATTGAGCATGGGTGGAGCCTGAAATGGCTGCATCGGCAGATCATGACATCGCAGGCATACCAGCAATCTTCCCTGATGAACCCGGAAGCCGCAAAAGTCGACGCAGGAAACCGACTGCTCTGGCGAATGCCACTCAAACGGATGGACGCCGAAACCCTGCGCGACTCCATTCTGATGGTCACCGGCAATCTCGATTTTAAGGCTGGCGGACCCGGTTTTGCGCTGCACCAGAATAGTGGCAGAGGCTCGTTCATCTATCACGTGCTGGAGAACGATGGTCCCGCCGTCTGGCGACGCTCGGTCTATCGGTTCGTGGTTCGCGGCGGCGACAAAGTGCTGCTGGACAGCTTCGATTGTCCCGATCCATCCGTAGCGACCCCTCAGCGAAGCAACTCCAACACGCCCGTTCAGGCGCTGGCGCTTATGAACAATCAGTTCGTCATTCGGCAGGCCGACCTTTTTGCCAAACGATTGCAGCGGGAAGCTCCGAACTCGATTCCGGATCAGATCTCCCGGGCTTATCTGCTCGCTTTTGGTCGATTGCCAAAGCCAGATGAGCTGCAATCTGCCCTCAAATTTGTGAAGAGTCAGTCGCTCAGCCTTTACTGCCGGGCGTTGCTCAATGCCAACGAGTTTATCTACACTCCGTAAAGGGATCATATCCATGCCGCACGAAAATTGTGAACGCAAAACTCAAATCCCCACTCGCAGGGAGTTTCTCTGGGAGATCGGCGGCGGTCTGGCAGGGATCGCACTGGCGAGCATGGCTTCGCAAGAGTCAAGTGCCGGCACCAGAATTGCAGGTTCGAACGGCCTCTCGCACTATGCTGGAAAAGCCAAGCAAGTCATCTTTATCTCCCTTCCGGGCGGGCTGAGCCACGTCGACTCCTTCGACTACAAACCCGAACTCTGGAAGCATCACGGGCAAGAGATCGCGGGCGCAAATACCATCGTGCCATTCAACGGTAAGCGGGGGACCGTGTTAAAGAGTCCGTGGGAGTTTCGACCCTACGGCAAGTCCGGCAAATTCCTGAGTGATCTGCTGCCAAACATCGCAGCTTGTTCCGACGATCTCACGTTCATCCACTCCATGGTCTCGCGCAGCAACGCACATGGCCCGGCGTTATTCCAGATGTCGACCGGTTTCATTCTCCAGGGGTTTCCGGCGGCGGGATCGTGGATCAGCTACGGACTCGGTTCGCTCAACAACAATCTGCCCTCGTTCGTCGTTTTGCCGGACACGCGTGGACTTCCGCCATGTGGGTCGGCGCTCTGGGGGAATGGATTTCTTCCGGCGTCGCATCAGGGAGTCATATTCGGAGAAGAGCGACAACCTATCGCCGATCTGCGTCCGCCCGCGTCCATCACCGGCAGCAACCAGGCGGCGACCTACGATCTGCTCGGCCAGATGAATGAGTGGCATCTCAAAGAACATCCGGGCGATGACGCGCTCGCCAGTCGAATCCGAGCTTACGAACTCGCCGCCAAGATGCAGATCAGCGCGCCGGAAGTGACCAGCATCGCCGGGGAATCGGAGCGAACGAAGGAGATGTACGGCCTCAACAACCCCGTCACTCGATCTTACGGGTACAACTGTTTGCTAACGCGAAGGCTGATCGAGCGCGGCGTGAGGTGCGTGCAGCTTTACAACGGCGGACACTTCGGGGAGCCGCGAGTCAACTGGGACGCGCATGAAGACCTGGTGACCAATCACAATAAGAATGCCGCCATCCTGGATAAGCCGACAGCCGCACTACTCCGAGACCTGAAACAGCGAGGAATGCTCGATGAGACTCTGGTCGTCTTCACCACCGAATTCGGCCGATTGCCAATCACCGAAGGCATCGGTGAAGCGGGTCGAGACCACAACCCGGAAGGATTCACCATATTTCTGGCAGGTGCCGGCATCAGACGAGGCTTCTCCTTCGGCCAGACGGACGAGATGGGCTACCGCGCCGACAAACCAACCTCCATCTACGACCTCCACGCAACTGTGCTCCACTTGATGGGCCTCGATCACACCAAACTCACCTACTACCACAACGGCTCCAATCGTCGACTGACAGATGTCCATGGTCAGGTGATCCGGGAGATTCTGGGTTAAGCTCTATAGCTTGCCTATAGAGAAGTGCCCCGTGGACTCTACCGAATTGAATGTATTCGAGACAAAACACTTCCATGATGATATGATATACTGGAACATAAGCAACTTATGCCAGCTTGACCAAGAGGGCATCAACTTGAGCAATTCAGCTTCGAGAATAACAATTAATCCTGATATCTGCTACGGCAAACCGACTGTTCGAGGCTTGCGCTACCCGGTCGAGATGCTACCCGAGTTAGTGAGCTCAGGTATGAGCACGGAGGATATCCTCGCAGTTTATGAAGATCTGGAACGTGAAGATATTCTGGCAGTATTGGCATTTGCAGCCCGGCTGTCGCATGTTAAGCGCCTGGAACCTCTGGCTGCATGAAATTATTGGTCGACGCACAGCTTCCTCAGCGTGTTGCGAACCTGTTTCGTATTGCCGGTTACGACGTTGTCCAAACCCTCGATTTGCGGGATGCCAACCGAACTACAAAAAACTGTAGGAATAAAATATGCGGATAAAATTAATCAATGCACCTCTGGTTTCCACCGTATGTGATCGAACAACTGGTCATCAAATTCCTCTTGGCTTAATGATGCTTGGCGGGCCGCTTATCGACGCGGGTTACGATGTAGAGCTAATTGACGGCGCCGTTCACCACATGGGTGTTGAAGAGATTGTTAATGGTTGTCGCGGAGCGGACGTTGTTTTGATTTCGCATGTCGGGTCTACACAGGCTCATCCTTCCTGCATGAGTGTTCTTCGCGCAATTAAGAAGCAAATGCCCAGAGTTTTGACTGTTTACGGCGGAGTACATCCCACATATCATTTTAAAGAAATCATGGCTCAGTCTTGCGAGGTCGACATCATCGTCCGCGGCGAAGGCGAAACTACTATTATTGAGCTGGCGGCTGCAATACGCCAGGGATTGCAAGCTGCAACGAGTGAAATTCCGATGCTCGATCTTGATTTATCAGCCGTTAAGGGAGTTGTCTGGCGCCGTTCGACAACGAACGATTCTTCCGACCGTAGCAAAATTGTTGTGAATCCAAACCGAGAATTGATCCCTGACATTGGCGTTAATCGAGTCGGGTGGGAATTGGTATCCGATTGGAATGCCTATCAGGCTTTTGGCTGGGGTAAAGCGGCCGTCGTTCAGTTTTCACGCGGGTGCCCTCATACGTGTTCTTATTGCGGCCAGTGGATGTTCTGGAAAAAGTGGAGATATCGAGACCCTGTAGCCTTTGTAGATGAGATAGAGTGGCTGCACCGCACTCACGGGATACGATTTTTCTGGATTGCGGACGAAAACCCTACGACGGACAAAGCGCTCTGGAAACAGGCGCTTGAGGAGATAGGCAGAAGAAATCTGGATATTGGACTTTCTGCGTCTATTCGTACCCAGGACATTGTGCGCGATGCAGACATCCTGCCAATTTATAAGAGGGCTGGATTTGTATACATTCTCCTCGGCGTTGAAACGGTTACCGATGAGGTGATGGTAAGGATCCGAAAGAATTCCTCGGTGGATGATGCGTTTGAGGCGATAAGATTGTTGCGAGAAAATGATATTGTTTCCGTCGTGGATTACATGGTTGGTTTGGAAGATGAAACGTTGAGATCACTGTGGCGAAGCTGCAAGGGCTTGTTAAAATATGATGGGGACCTTCTCAATATACTTTACTTAACTCCCCACGCCTGGACACCCTTAGGAAATGCCACGAAAAGCGCTCCTGTTATGGAGCCGGACATGTGGAAGTGGGATTATCGGCATCAGGTTCTGTCAACGAAGACGCTATCGCCGACAACCTTATTCTTGTGTGTGAAGGTGTTGGAGGCATTCTATCACGTCCATCCTCGTCGCTTGTCGAGAATACTATTTGCCCGAGATCGTGTGTTGCGCACGCAGCTCCGGTGGACGCTGCTACACACTGTCGGTTGGTTCTGGTTTGAAATCTGGGAACTTTTCGTGGATCGGTTTGTAAAACAGAAATATCGCAATATTCGGAGAGAATCCGGCGAAATTATGACGCGAGGCAGAGTACAGACTGCTGCCGCCGGGTCACAACCTCCGCCGGGTTAATACTATCCATTCTGGGGCAGCGCGACTCTGTGGTACAGGAGGGTTCGAGAATCAGAAGGTTAATTGCGAAAACAAAATTACGTTTGGGAAGTTCAGTAACGGCGGTCTAGCTGGCGCCCGCCTAAAGGACCGTCAATATGAGGCACAGCGTAACCGGCTAATTGATTGAAGCAACAAATGGCTAAAAGGTTTATTAGTCCAATTGTTTCAATTGTACGGTTTTCTGTATCCAAGCCATTTATACAAAAATCCGCGATGTCCGGGAATACGTCCGTCAAGATTTCGAGCTAGTTCCTTAACTCTTTGAGACAACGGACCAGTAGGATCGCCCATATCGTCTAAGGCAAAAAACAATATTCGCAAAATTAAAATTGGGATTGTTTGGTTTTGATTTGCCTGTCAACGTTCCCTTGAGATCCTGCAATACATGGACCATAACTTCCCGATTAGTCTCATCCCATCCATTCTCCACTTCACGAATGTCAAATTCTGAACTGAAATCCATTATCAAGCGGTCTATTTCTTTTAGTTCGGATGCAAATTCATGTCTTTTCATGTGTACCGTTTATCTTCCTCCACTGGATGGTGTTTCAACCCCAATACGCAATTTCCGACAATTAGTCATAGTGTGTAACACATTCACGACTGTAACTGATCGGCAGTTTCTCATCCTCCACGAACTCTTCGTTCGGTTGAATTCCAGGTTGACAATCCGGAAATAGTGTTTCAAATAGTAGCAAGAAAAACGATCTATAATCCTGATCTAACTCGACCACCCTTTCACTACACTCCCACGCATTTTCCCAGAATTTATCGTTCCGTTCTTGATACTTATTCAAGAAGTAACGAAGAGTATTCTTCAATAGCGTTCTGGCACTGTCCGACCAACTCTCAACGACTGGAACAATTGCGTCTACGATGAGAAATTTCTGATCGGATATAATCTCCATGTCCAAATTGTAATACGGACTTGTTGTTGGATCATAATCCCAGTCGACAATTGCATATAAAGCCGGTTCAATAATCCTCCTGTGTACACGGAGTTTCATTGACTAAACCCTCCTTCCATCTGACTGCATAGGCTTTACGTTTTAGGGCATTTGGTTGAACCCGCTTAGTTCCCGAACACGTAGGATTCTGCCGCGGCAAACAACTCATTTGGTCCATACAATCCATAAGGCAAATGGCTGATATTTCCAAGTTCTCCGAACGCATAGCCATTCCCTAGCTTAGCCAGAGCAGCTAAAAAATAGAGGAATGTGTTCCATGTCCAGTTGGCGGAACCCCGTTCATGCTCAACACTGAATTCGATTCCCCCACAGTTCTCCCAATTCGAAATGAGGGAATTGAATTCATTGTTCGCAAAATTGCCTTCAAATTGTTCTAGCAGGGATCGCAGAGGTTCTTCAACTTCCCCATATATCTCGGGGTTATCCACCTCAAACAGCATAAAGTTCACTAGACCCATGCCGTCGTAATTAATAACATATGTATTGTACAATTTTAAATCTGCGTTTGGCGAAACCTCTACCCCCCATGCCACCGATGATTCCATTGTCAAAAGTGATCGGTCACGCGCCATGTCCACAGGTAACGCACTTATGAACGCCTTGATTATTTCACCTGGCCTGGGCAATTCGGTTTTAAGCCACATTACATCAATTGTGATAGGCATATGTTCCTCCGGTCTTTTCTCAACTGTTTTACCATCTTGAGTATTATATGCTATGCGGCTCGGGCACCTTATTACCATTGCCGTGGGTGACAATCTGAAATAGAAAACCCCGTCGACTCTCTCGAATCGACGGGGTTAATTTACGGCAGACTAACTCTTAATAACGATACGAATCAGGCTTGTACGGACCCTCAACCGGGACCAAGAGGTAGTCGGCCTGCATCGCGGTGAGCGTGGTCAGCTTGGCGCCGGCGCTGGCACGAAGCGCCCGGCGCAGACAGCGAAACTCGAGTTGCGCGATGCATCGGTTCATTTGCCAGGCAAATCTTACAATATGTTATAATCAACCATACGTACTCGTACTTAGTTCTACTTAAGGAGTCTCCGCTTGAGCGGTTCAGCATCGAGAATTACGATCAACCCAGACATCTGCCACGGAAAACCGACGGTGCGTGGTTTACGCTACCCGGTCGAGATGGTTCTCGGTCTGCTAAGCTCAGGCATGAGCACGGAGGATATCCTCGCAGATTATGAAGATCTTGAACGTGAAGATATTATGGCAGTACTGGCATTTGCTACGAGGCTGTCGCAGGTCAAACGGCTGGATCCTCTGGCTGCGTGAAATTCCTGGTTGACGCACAACTTCCTCGGCGCGTTGCCAACATATTTCGCATTGCCGGTCACGACGTCGTGCACACACTTGATTTGCCTGACCGTAACCGAACTACCGACGCCCAGATATTGGTAATTGCAGGTCGCGAAGATCGAATTGTTGTCACTAAGGATGCTGACTTTGTTAACTCTTACCTCCTGAACCGGCAACCTCGAAAATTACTGCTTATATCGACAGGCAACATAAGCAACTCAGATTTGGAATCATTGTTAAAGCCTAACACATCCGCGATTGCCGAGGCATTCGACTCCGCAGGGATGATCGAGCTGACACGAACCGCACTAATCATTCATTCCTAATACAAAAAAATGCCCCGCGATTCCTCATAGGATTCGCGGGGCTGATTCTTCCTACTTAACCTCTAGTATCGATACGAATCTGGCTTGTAAGGACCCTCTACCGGAACCCCGATGTAGTCGGCCTGCTTGGCGGTGAGCGTGGTCAGCTTGGCGCCGATCTTCTCGAGGTGCAGTCGCGCGACTTCCTCGTCCAGCTTCTTCGGGAGAACGTAGACGCCGACTTCGTAGCGGTCTCGGTTCTTCCAGAGGTCCAGTTGTGCCAGCGTCTGGTTGCTGAAGCTGTTTGACATCACGAAGCTCGGGTGGCCCGTTGCGCAACCGAGGTTGACCAGTCGACCTTCAGCCAGCATGAAGATGCAGTTGCCATTCGGGAAGGTGTACATATCGACCTGCGGCTTGATGTTGGTCCGCACGACGCCCGGGGCAGTGTTCAACTTGTCGACCTGGATCTCGTTATCAAAGTGACCAATGTTGCAGACAATCGCCTGATCCTTCATTTTGGACATGTGCTCGAAGGTGATGATGTCCACGTTTCCGGTGGTCGTTACGTAGAGGTCGGCGGTGCCGAGGGTCTCTTCGATGGTCGTCACCTGGTAGCCGGCCATGGCCGCCTGCAGGGCGTTGATCGGGTCGACTTCCGTCACGATGACGCGGGCGCCGTTGTTGCTGAGCGACTGGGCGGAGCCCTTGCCGACGTCGCCATAACCGCAGACGACTGCAACTTTTCCACTTAGCATCACGTCGGTGGCGCGCTTGATACCGTCGACCAGCGACTCGCGGCAGCCGTAAAGGTTGTCGAACTTGGACTTGGTCACCGAGTCATTCACGTTGATAGCGGGAACAAGTAGCTTGCCCTGCTCCTGCATCTTGTACAGTCGATGCACGCCCGTCGTGGTCTCCTCGGAGACGCCACGCCAATTGGCGACAACGTTGTTCCATCGTCGAGGATTGCTGGAGTAGACGCTCTTAAGCAGGTCCTTGATGACGGATTCTTCATGGCTTTCGCTTGCGCTGTTTACCCAGCTTGCGTCGCCATTCTCAAGGTCGTAACCCTTGTGGATGAGCAGGGTAGCGTCGCCACCGTCGTCCACGATCAATTCGGGTCCCTTGCCGCCTTCAAACGTGAGCGCCTGGTCAGTACACCACCAGTACTCTTCCAACGATTCGCCCTTCCATGCAAAGACCGGAACGCCCGTTGCAGCGATGGCCGCGGCGGCATGGTCTTGCGTGGAGAAGATGTTGCAGCTGCACCATCGAACGTTAGCGCCGAGGTCGACGAGTGTTTCGATGAGTACGGCCGTCTGGATGGTCATGTGGAGCGACCCCATGATGCGAACTCCCAGCAGCGGCTTGGACTCAGCATATTTGCGGCGAATAGACATGAGGCCCGGCATCTCAAATTCGGCGATTGAGATCTCTTTGCGGCCCCATTCGGCGAGGCTAATATCGGCGACCTTGTAAGGCAGGGTCGTGATTTGTTCCAAAGTAGTTGACATTTAATTTGTCCTCCTGTTTGTCATTTTACCATATTCAACAAAATATCAAGATATTTTGATAATTACTCTCAATTGGGCTATAATCGACTCATGGAACTCCTCAAAACATTACGCGTCCTCGGCGACCCCGCGCGCGTGCGAATCCTTAGATTGCTCTCGCAAGAGGAGCTGAACGTCGCCGAGCTTCAGGAGATTCTGGGAGTTGGTCAGAGCACGCTCTCCATGCAGCTCAGTCAGTTGAAGCAGGCTGGATTGGTCGACCTTCGACGCTCCGGGCAGAAGAGTCTTTATCGGGCGCTCGCAGTGCCGACCCAGCAGACCATTCTCGACGAAGTGCTCGCCGCCGCCGAACTGGAGATTCCCGAAACAGCAGCCGATGATGCCGCGCTCACTCTGGTGCTGAACCGACGCAAAGACCATCTTCGCGACTATTTTGATGAACTGGCTGGCCGATTCGGGCGCAACTATGTGCCAGGTCGAAGCTGGAAGGCGCTCTCCGAGATGCTGATGCGCCTGCTCCCGCCCCTTGACATTGCCGACCTCGGCGCCGGCGAAGGCACCCTCGCGCTTATGCTTTCCCAGACGGCTCGGCGAGTGATCGCAGTGGACAGTTCGGAGAAGATGGTCGAGTATGGCGGCAGCGTCGCAAAGCGCAACGCAATCGAGAACATCGAGTATCGGCTTGGGGATATGGAGACCCTGCCAATGGCAAATGGCGAAGTCGACATGGCACTCTTCCATCAATCTCTGCACCACGCTCTCCACCCCCAAAAGGCGCTGGATGAGGCATTCCGCGTGTTGAAACCGGGGGGTAGAGTGCTGATTCTCGACCTTCTGAAACATGATGTCGAGGCAGCCCGCGAGCTTTACGCTGACGTCTGGCTCGGGTTCTCCCGCGTGGAGCTGCAAGATATGCTGGCGCAGGCTGGGTTTATTAATATTGATATTTCAGTAGTTGATCGAGCCGCGGAGTCGCCACATTTTGAGTCGCTGATGGGGGTTGCTGGAAAGCCATGATATCATTCGAAGCAATTATCATTTTTTAAGCCGTATCTAACGCGAACCTATTTTCAAGATATGCCATTTTGCGGATGCTATTGCCAACGAGTGCGACGTATTAAGACATACGCCTTCGGAATCTTCGTACGCAAACAGCCGGCGGTTTGGAATTAGTGGCGATCAGGTCAATGGGAATCGTGACGGAGCCTTACGAAGGGCCTAATTCACATCAAGTATTAATAGTCGCATTGCGACAAAAGCACGAGGAGCTGTAATGAGAACCAGTCACTGTTACATGTTCGTAGTCGCCAGCATGATCGCTGGAATGACGTTGATAAAACCAACAACCGCCTTTGCCCAACATCATCCAAAAATGAGTGAAAAGGCTACCGCAAAGGGTGAAATGGCGTCTGGCAACATGATGGCCGATTGCATGAAGATGATGGAAAAACATAAACAGATGCAAACCATGATGGCGGGTATGGACAAGAAGCTTGCAGATATGAATGCCACCGTCAAGGCAAGAACAGGCTCCGAAAAAATGGATGCCATGGCAGCCCTAGTCTCTGAAATGGTAATGCAGCGTAAACAGATGAACGAAAAGATGGCCACAATGCAATCAGAAATGATGCAGCACATGATGAAGCATATGTCGATGGGTTCCAATTCAATGATGACGTGCCCGATGATGAAGGGTATGGACATGAAGGCCATGAAAGGCATGAAAGGGATGTAACTGCAGGTTGCCGTGCAACGCCTGTCACGGTTTCGTGGCAGGCATTTTGTTTGAGTGGGTCTGGTTGCGAATGATTTTAGACGGACCTGGAATAACAGGCACAAACGCTTTCCCATTCCATCTCAAATATCTTTCAACGACATTTGATCCAACGTATCGTCCTGTGCCAAGAAGGGCTTCGTCGTCCCATTGACGGATGGGCCAAACCTCCCGGATCTGCCACGATTCCCCAACTTTCTCCATGCTGGTCCATACTCGACCGGTGTTCTGTTCATATAACGTCTTCAGACGATGACCATCAAAATCATAGATAGCAGAGTACACCCTGCCTAGTATGAGGCTGATGAACACTTGTTTGTGGTCTTTACGCACAAAATTGCCCGCCTGAAACTTGGCGTCATTGAGAAAGCTTTCGCCAATCGCTTTCTCACCCAGAGTTTTGTGACCTTTGTTCTCTGCGGCAATAATTTTGAGTTTGAATGATCCTGCAACGCCACTGTCCTCTGGTGTGAAGAGCCATTCGGCGGTGACTGTTTGTTTATTTATTATTCCCAGATTTGCGCGCTTAACGACTCGCTCTGACGGCAATTTGCATGGCGCAGGCGACTGGGGTCTGGTGAGAGTGGACATTAACCAGAAACAGAGAACCGGCAATATTGTTGCCATTTTTGAATTCAAATTGAATCCCTCCTAACCAATTGCCAATGAGAGAACGTGACCGCAGCAAATGAAGCTCAGCCCACTCTCGTCTGGAAGCCATTCGATGTCGTAACAATTGGCGTCGCGTTTTTCCGTTTTGCCCTCAAGATTTTGGATGAAATCGTAATCGATAGGAAAGATCGGGCCGATTTGCTTTCCAAAGATGTCGGTCATCAGAACTGTTTGGTCTCGCTTTTGACCATCCCATCGGCCCAGCAACCACCCCAGCCGCTCACTTGCAGGTGCGAGACAGGTTTCTGACACCGTGTAGCCCGGCGGCATAACCATTTTCTTTCGGCGTGCGGAGGGAGCCTCATCATCCAGGTTCATTCGGGATACGTATTGAACCTCTGTTTCGTCGGGTTCCAGTTGCAGTTTTCGACCCGTAGAACTGACGACGACGCTCGTTCCGCTCAATGTTGTTCCCACACACGTTCCGTGATGAAGATTGAATACCTCCTTCGTGGAAAATGCTGCGCCGCCGTGCTCACAGACTTCCACTTCAATGAACGAATTGCACGTTTCCGAACAAAACGGTTCTGCCCATCTGCGGCTATCTGAAAACCAGAGCACACTTTCATCTGAAAACCAGAGTTTGTCGAAGTCGTTTTCAAGATCATTTAGTCGGGAATGATGGGTTAACTCAGAGAGGTCAGTTTTAGCTGATACCCAATCTCGATCTACCCCATACCAGCAGATGCGCTGCCTGTCCGGCGAAGTTTCAGCAATAACAGGCAGAATGGCGACCTCTTTGCGAATAAGCTTCTTGTCCATTCCAAAATACTGAACTGGCATGGTGCAAACTAAGGGTCGATGCTCCTCTGGAATTTCGCAATCCAATAACTGTCCGTCGTTACAATCGTAATGGAATACTCGAAATGATCGGCTGGAATCGTCCGGCACAAACAGGAGGGAAACCGAATCGGTAATCCAGCGCTTGTAGAGATTTTGGCGAAAAGTTGTCGTGAACGCGATTCGCATCTTATCAAAAGTTGTTGTCAATTCATAATTCCGATTACCTGAAATTGGGTCGACATTTGACCATGAAAACTCATTCTATCGTACCATTCTTTCGGGGAAGCGATCGACCAAGAATGTTGCTCCAATTTCACAAAAAATTTTTCATAAAAACTATAGACTCCAATACATGCAATTTGAGTATAATGGAAATTGGTAACGGCAATTACCCTTTGCTGTGCGTGCACATAGCTCCTTCACTGGCATAAGCCAGCCCCTTGCTCGAAAGGAGTTTGTCATGGTTAGACGTTATATGCATAAGTCACTACTTGCCATTGCAATTGCTGTGTTGTGTTCACTCACCGTTATACATGCTTCAGCCCAGGTAGCAGGTAACAACCCGCTCATCACAGTAGATGAGAACGGAAATGGCTCCATCCAATTCTCGGGATCTCCGCCAACAAACATGCCCGGCGTGTTGTTAGCTGATCCGGGTCCTGGTGGTCTTGGAAGTGCACTGACCTACAATCTACTTGGTCCACCATCCCTTGTCGCCGGTGACCTCGTAATGACTGAGCCATCGGATGGTTCCATCACTGACCTGATTAGATTTAATCCCTCAGGGACAGGAGGGCAAAACTTCTCATCCCTTGTATTCTATTCAGACAATGCTGACGGTGTGGATTCATTGGCTGACAAGGGATTCCCTCAAAGTCGATATACCAATGTGGTATTCGTAACCGAGACTGGTCCAGAAGCAGGACCCAACGGATTCGTTTACACACCAACCGCCAACCAACCGGGATTTGTCGCTGGATTTAATGTAACCTATAACATCATCAGTGATCCAGGCGTCAGTGTACCGGAGCCGGGTAGTGTAACGTTGTTACTAGGCCTCGCTGTACCTGGAACCGCATTGGCATTTCGACGACTACGCCGTCGAACCAAATAGAAAATTCGTATCGACGGTGTTGTAAAGATGTGAACCCGACCTGCTGCCGCAGGTCGGGTTTTTGCGTTTTAGATAGGTCTCAATTTCATTTCAAAATCCCGCGGCGGGAGAGAATGGGTGCAATTTCAGCCAATCCCGGATAAAATATGAAAGTCTTTGATATTCACTCAAGTCTTGCGCCTACAGTAAAGTGAACTGAGGGAAACATGTCAGAACTAATGGTGAAAATTGAAATTGAACCGCTTGATGAAGGTGGATATTTGGCAACGAGCGATGTTCTCGAAGGACTGATTGCTCAGGGTAGAACGGTTGCCGAAACGCTTGAAATTGCGCAAGATGTAGCTCGAAAGATCGTGGAGTCGTACTTGGAACACGGTGATCCATTGCCAGACGCTTTAAAGGGCATCGCGTTTTCAAAGAACTCAGAAAGAGGTTTTCGAATACCGATAGGAATGGATGGCGATAGGACCCCGGTTTGAGTAAAATACCACCGTTGACATATTCAGACCTGGCAAAGCTACTCCGTAAACACGGTTTCCACTTTGATCGCATGGCCAAGAGCAGTCACGAGATCTGGTGGAGCCCAGATACTAAAAAACGACTTACTGTGCCGCATCACTCCGGTTCCATTCCCATTGGCACTATTCGAGCTATCATCAAAGCAACTGGAATGGACGCCGACGAATTTCTAAAATAGATTATTGTTGAAATACACTTTTTTGTCGTCAAACAATCAGTTAGTCGCCAATTCAATTACAGAGTCTATGTTCATCTCCCTTCCCACCGACCACAGTCGATCAAACTCGTCGGAATTCCCAATCTTCGATCTTACCAAAGTTACCACATCTGTATACTCCGTTACATCAGACGTTGGCAGCGGTGAACCCAGCGATTCCCGCATCGCCTCCGCTTTACCGAGTAATGTTGCTGCCAAATTTGCATCACCTAATCGCGCCGAAAGATAACCAAGGTTCTCCAGCGAAAGCAAAATTCCGTGCATGTCATTGGCTGCGACTCTAAGATTCAGGCTCTCGATCTGGTACTGCTGGGCAGCCTTGAAGTCACCAAGGCATTCGGCGGCAATCCCCATATTTCCAAGCGACCCGGAAATTGAATCGCCGATCTCCCGCTTTATGGCGAGACTCACGCGGTGGTAGTCCAGCGCGCGCTGGAAATCTCCACTCTGGTACGCGACGTTCCCAAGATTGTTGTATGCAGATGCAGTCAGTCGAGGATCGGCGAGCTTTTGGGAAATCGCAAGGCACTCCTCAAGCAGCGTACGTGCTGAGTTGAGGTCACCAAGCTCTTTGGCGATGACGCCAGCGCCATTCAGCGTGCGAACCCGCTCAACAGATGGCTTGTCTGCACCGGGTCGATTCAACGCGAGATTGCAACAAGTCTTACCCTCTTCCAGATGCCCCCGCTTCCACCAGAAGCGCTGCAGCGCTCCACAGAATCGAAGGAGGCGCGAAGGATCATCATCCTCCAGGCAGTGGTGCATTGCAGCGAGGATGTTGGCATGATCTGCAGTTAACCGGTCGAGCCACGCTGTCTGGTCCGGACCATTGAGCAGCGGATGCGACGTTTCTGCCAACGAGAGAAAATAATCCGCATGTCGGCGGCGAGGAGCATCTCGTGTATCTGCAGGAAAGTTAGCCATGGACAGGTCCTGGGACAAAGTGTATCGAGGTTCAGTAATCGAATCCAATGGTAATATCAGGCCGATGTCTACCAGACCCGAATGCAGCTCTGCAACTTCTTCGCCCTTTACAACGCAGACGTGCAGCATTGCCTCGAGGGTCCAGCTGATTGCAAAGATTTGGAGCTGGGATACGAGAAGACCTTCGGGTAAAGTTGGCTGTCGCATTGGTGAAATCTGCCTATCCCGTAATGATTTGGCAGTCGGCCAGTTAACCTACGTGCAATATCTTTGTTTGTGCTCCGCTTGCGTAGATTCCTGCGGTGAAGCCTTCACGCCCGTCACCTCTTTGAAGAATTTGACGGTGAGCGCCGGAGCTTCTTTCGGGTAGGTGTGGTTGCCAGGAAATATCGCTGTGACAAACGGAGTTCCAGTGGACGATGGGTACATCGTGCAGACCAGATCGCCCGATTTTGCCCACTCTTTGCCGGTTGTGGAGCAGCCGTCGACTTTCATCACAGCGTCCATGCAGCGTTTTTGCCAGGCGAATTTGACCAGTGGATCAGACTCGCCCCCGATGTGGATGGCCGGTTTGGGTTTGAGTGAGTTGGCACGCAGGGTAAATGCGGCTGCCGGAGCGAATGCCGCGAAGACATCGGGTCGTTCGGACCAGAGCAGATAGGTAAATCCACCGCCATTAGAGTGGCCTGCCGCGAAAATTCGCTTCTCGTCGATCAGGTAATCCTTTTTCATGGAGGTCAGTACCGTGTCAAAGAACTTGAGGTCGCGATCGCCTTGCAATCCAACTCGACCCTGCCATCCGTTTTTGAGTCCCTGCGGATCTGTCAATCCACCGGGAGTCGGCAAACCCTGCATGTAAACCACAATCGCTTCGGGCCACTCTCGGTGGTAGTGATACGCATTCATAGAGTATCGCATGTTGCCACCGTGCCCGTGAAAGGCAAAGATGAGCGGGGATTTCGATTTGGTCGCCGCCGCCGGAGCATAGACCAGCGCCTGACGTTCTACACCGCCGATCTTCCAACTGCGCTCGGTCGGCGTGGGGATTTGGGCGCGGCTAATCAGCGAGAAAGATAGCAGAAGTGCAAGTGAGAGGATCAGGTTGCGCAAGGGAATTCTCCTTACCGGAAGCGAACATGAATGGATTAGTAGCGAGTATTGGTTGTTTGGACGGTTAGAAGTACAAATTGTTCACACAATCAGGTCGATAGCAACAGATGGGTCGTGGTTAAAAAAAGCCAACTCTTGCTATTACTTCATCAACTGGCCAACTAACAATATCGATCCCGGATAGAACGCAGTATCGTTATAACGCTCCGGTCGATCCATCTTCTCGTTTCGTTGCTTCAGGATGGCGACCTTGTCTGGCTGGTCAGGATGAATGGTGATCCGAACGGTGTGCTCTTTGTCCGGCAGGTCCGATCCGATCATGAGGGTTGCCAGTCGATGGTAAGTGCAGAAGGCATCAAAGCGCGGTACGGTACGCGCAGGCAAATCATCCAGCTTGATCACCACCTGCCCGCAATCGGGGCCGATGATATCGTAGATGGCTGCGTAGGTGCCTTTGAACTTGAACGCAATCGTCTCCCCGGCCTTTGCGCTGCGATAGAGTCCACCTGTCTGCGCGGCGAAATTCCGCGCAACGGGATTGGCTGTGGGATCGAGTTTCGCAAATCCGGCGGAGAGCTGTTCTGGACCAAGTGGAATCAGCTTCGCCTGTTCATAATTGGCGGCGTCCATCGGTTTTGGCAGATTATGTTTGCGTGGTTTGCCACTCGCCGATTTGATGGGTATCATCGACCGGATAATGGCTTGCAAATAGAGTTCGTGTCCGGTTTCAGGATAAGGGTGGACCCCGTCAGCGGCAAACACGACCTTGTCTCCGAGCGCCAGTTTCTCGGCATCGGTTTTTGGCAATGGCGCCTGCCAGAGTAGTCTTCCTGCCTTCGCGAGGGAGGCGACCTCCATGGCCATATGGATGCTCGGGATTCCGTAGTGATCTGCGACTTGCTCCATGGCGCTCGCGGCCCGTGGAAACTTGCCGTCAAACATCGGTGGGGCAAGGCTCTCCGTCACCGTGTAGACAAAGCAGATATCGCAGTTGGGCAGAAATCGCCACGTCTGCCGGACGATTCCCTCCACGCATCGGTATATCTGCTCCGGTGGGACTCCACCGTCGTTGACCGCGAATTCTACAAAGAGCAGGTCCGGATTTTTGTCCAGCACATCCTGCTTCAGGCGAAACACCCCCAGGTCGGATCCCGTGCCGCCAATGGCCGCGTTGACCTCTGAGAATTTAGCCTCCGGGTATGTCTTCTGGAAATAGGCGAGAGTCTTTGGTCGCCAACCAGCCTGCGCGGTGATGGACCCACCCAAATAGGCGATCTTGATCTCCGAACCCGTCTTGTTGGCTTTAGCCAGGAAATTTGAGAGTCCCGTTCGAGGTCGACACTCTTGCGCGGAGGCAAGTGGGAAATTCTGGGTCTCATGCGGATAGTCAAGAGTAATGGCCGGTGTTAGAAGTGCGGTTTTCAGGAAGTCGCGGCGAGTTGGGTTAGTCACGGTTTTGTTCCTCAACACACTATTGTCAAATAACGATTTCATTTCCTTCTATCAAGTGTATAAAGGTTGTCCGATACTTGTCTAGACTATCGGAGCGACTTGCAGAAATGTGACTTTGGTGATAAAATGTTTTTATGCGAACAACTATTGATATTCCCGAGCCTCTTCTGCGTCGCGCCAAGGCGACGGCCGCCATGCGGGGGATGAAACTTAAGGATCTGATCACATCTTTTGTCGAGAGTGGCCTGGAAAACAATGTGCCTGTTCAGGAGGCCCGTGGGAACCACGGCCCATTGCCGGTATTCCTAAGGACTAATTCTGTTGTTCCTTCGCTTTCCAACGCCGAGATCGAAGCCATTCTCATCAAGGAAGAGTTAGAGTCTCTTGCCAGATATTGATTTGCTGGATATCAACGTTTGGATCGCATTGACTTGTCCGGATCATGATCATTACGCTCGCGCAGAGCGATATTGGAAGGAGGAAGCGGCGAATCAATTTGCTTTCTGTTCATTAACTATGTTGGGGTTGGTGCGTACGTGCAGTAACGCTCCAATTTTCAACGGCGCACCAATTTCAGTACAAGAGGCATGGGCAATTTATCAACGTTGGTCAAGCAGGAGCGACGTGACTTGTATAATCGAGTCACACAACTGCAGAGCCATGCTAAACGAATTTGTACTTAATGGGGCTAACACGCGCCGAACCTGGACGGATTGCTATTTAGCAGCTTTAGCCAAATCAACAGGCTCCCGTCTGGTCTCATTTGACTCAGATTTCAACAGATTTGATGGGCTGAATTTCCTGCATTTGAAGGTATAAATTGAATAGCCCATTCCGGTCAAATGGGTTGAATCTTGATCTAAACAATCACGTTAAGTTCGCGCGGAAATCCGTACGTCTCCACCGTCTATCGCATCAATAAAAAGTGTATCGCCTTGTAGTAGCGACATTCCGAGAAGAAATCCGCCATCAGTGACAAGCGCCGTCACCTGACGTAAAGAGCCATCCCAACTGACATTGATGTCGTAGATTGCAAAGTCGACTGATTGACCATTAGCAAGTTCGAATGACCGAATCTCGCGAAATGGCAGGTCCAAAATAAGAACAATTTCCGGAGTTATTGTCAGAAACCCATCGAAGCCCGTGTCAACTGCAGTATCAACTATCGTCGAAGTGCCTTGTTCAG
Organism: Chthonomonadales bacterium; assembly: GCA_040004655.1. GTDB lineage: Bacteria > Armatimonadota > Chthonomonadetes > Chthonomonadales > CAJBBX01 > JBDUAM01. Next base: position 25,374 of record JBDUAM010000021.1, read on the forward strand.
ACTTCAATTCCAATCTTACGATTGCTTGTTTAGACGCGTCAACCTTACCAGAAATCATTTGGCGTGTCGGTTGGAATTGCCCCCGACCTTACCCCATGCAGCATGGCCAATCCGCATACCATATCGAATTCCATTCGGTCGTTTCTCGCGAGCACGAGCTGAAGCAACTTCTCCATCTACATCCATCTCGTATTCGCCCGTCTCTATGTCTATGACTATGTACTTGCCGGAATTCAATGGTTCCAACAGGGAGCGCAGTTTTGACTCGTAAAGTTCGCGGCCCCGGTCAGCAATCTCAGATGGGTTTGTATGCAATTGGCTCATGATGACACCTCAAATGGTTCTCAGATATGGAATTATATCCTAATTGTTGCATTATGCTTCGTAGGAACTTTCAATTTGACCAACTCAGCCGTGAATCAGCGGCTCAATTTATTCGCCAACGACTTCAACCCGACCTCCGCAACAGCCGAATCTTTGGCCCCAAAGATCACGCCCAATTGACTACCTGAAACTACCGCGCCGGTCCCATGTTGCTTCTCCGACGTTGCGACGAATCGACTTGCCGACCCACCCGGTGCAATCGCCGACTTAACCGTTTGCAGATACGCTCGATAGTCATTCAGGGCCTTGCTCGCCCGAACTGGAGTTGCATATTTTGCAACAAACATAGTCACCGATTTGCCGGGCAGACTATAATCCGCCCCGACGATCTGTGGATGATCGCCTAGCCCGAAGATGTCTTTCGGAAGGAACATGACGGTTGCATCAAAGGTGGCTTTGCCGCTTACGAGTCGAGGGGTGCCAACAATCTGTTTCTCTTTTGGAAGTCGGTCAAGCAGGGTAGGGGGAATACCTTTTGCTTTAATCTTCGCCGATACAGCCTTTGCGAATTGAATGAGTGTTGCATCGTCTGGTCGACCAATTTCCGGCTGGATGATCACCGTGTAGTGGTCCTTCCAGAACGTTAACGCACCGACCGACGAGTAGAGGTGCGCCGGATGGTCGAGGGGAATCTCGCGGTCTTTTGAACGGGGGCTTCGTTCCAGGAAGACGCGTGCGCTGAAGTAGCCGAAGGCATCGGCAGATTTGGACATATCAAACACCGCGACTTCCAGCGTAAGAGCGGTCGATTTCTGGTACTTTGCCGACCCGAGCTGCTTGAATGCGTAACTCTTCGGAATTTCTGCTGCGCCGTCCATGTAGTCAAAGAGCTGGTCGTTGTTGAAGAACTTTGGTCCTTCTTTCAACGTCCAGCCAGCTACTTCGTTTGTCTTTGGGAAGAGTCCGGCGGAATTGCCCTGACCACGAACAGCTTCACAAATAATGCCTAGTCCAAGCAAAATCAGGCCAACCTGCGAGCAGCGCCTCAAATGGTAATTCTCCGCACATCAATCTTCGCGAGGTCGGAGACGCCTGCTTTGTACTCCTTGTCGGCGCGCTCGATGTGATAGAGCGGATCCAGTCGACCAGACGGTTGCGCAACCTTCAAATAAATATCCAATGCCACACGATCTGCCGCGACCGGGTCGGTAGAGAAGACCAGAGAATTCGTATAGACCCATCCGTCCGGGTAGGCTGTAAACCCGCGCGACGAGCCCCCAACTCGAATCATGTCCACGATGTGCAGCTTGCGAGTCGATTTATATTCATTCGCTGCGACCCATCCGCATGCGCCCATGCTTCCGCCGGATTTGCCGTCCCACCGAGGGTCTTCTTTCGGCGTTTCGCCGTGGTAATTCCATGGTCCCTTTTTCGAGAAGCAGGCGTAGAGTTTCAAGCCGGCGCTGACCCCCGCGACATCGTGATGCTTCACGGTTGGGAGTACGACAATCGAGTCATTCGTGAGGTCCGCAAAGCCGAATAGTTTGCCCGTGATGAGCTGCGGCATCTTGTCGCCCATGAGATCAGTGAGGGACTTTTTCCATGCTGAGGACATTCGGTGGGTGCCGATATTCATCTTGTTCACACCGAGTTTCATCAGCGCCAGATAGACGGCGACATTGACTTCCGGAATGTTCTCCATCTGCCCGCCTGCAGTTGGCAGGGCCACGGTATCGGTCGCGCGAACGTAGGTCGCCCAGGCCTGCATCGGATCGGATTTGCCCGCGAGCGTGGTGACGCCTTTTTCCACCATCTGCTGGATCAGCGCCATCGGCACCGGCTTGCCCGGGCCGAGATCGGCCTTCGTGGTGACCACGATCACCTTTGACTTTGGAGCCTGTGCTTCCGCGGTTCCCGGCAGAATGATCGCTCCCGCTGCGGCCGCAGATCGTATGACGAAATCTCTTCGTGAAAGGTTGGCGTAGCGGTTCTGTTCGAAATCCATTTGTTCGGTCCTCCCGGGCTGGGCGAATAGGCAGTTATTGGCAGAAGAGTTGTTTAGAGAGTGTACAGAAATTTTGAAGGGATTGCAAGTGGCGTTTCAAACAAAGTCAGCTAGCTGACCAGAGAATTATGGTCAACCACCTAACTTACGAAAGGTCTATTTTGCGTCGACTGGAATTGGCTTGAGGTTGTTTTTCACAAGCAGCTTGTTGAAATCTGCCAGGTCTGCAGCTTTCAATTTCTCCCAGTTTTTGAGTGCAGTCTTCATGTCTGTACCAACAGCCATACACGCCTTGCGCATCGATTCCGTGGGGCCGATATCACCAGAATCGAGCATGTTGTTGCATCTAACGGCGGACCCATTAATTCCGCTGAAAGTTGGCGCGGCGGCGCCACCGCCACCGCCAAATCCGCCACCACCGCCGAACCTTCTGCCGCCTCCGCCTGTTCCGGTCATTGCAACCAGTTTTTCGGCAAGTGCGGTTCCGGACGTTTCGACTTCAGACGGCACGGTTGTTTTGAGCAGTTCATCTACAGCCGTACGAATGGCGGAGACTTTCTTGAACATACTCATCGCCTCATTGGCAGCTGTGAGGACCGTCATTTGCAGCTCATTTTGATCTCGAAGGTCCTTTGCGGTAGCCGGTGAACGAGGATCATTGCGAACAGAAACAGTCTGCTTGTACTCCTTGCCGTCGACCGTCATGGTCACCGTATAGACCCCGGGAATGGCAATCGGACCCTCTGGTGTTGCAGGCGTCTCGCCCGGATTGGCATTGATCTCGTAGCTGTGGCTGAACGCCGCCGGATCGTCATATCGCAGATCCCAGTTTGTTCGGTTTAGCCCGATTTCCGTTGTCAACCGGAACAGGGGCGCGATCCAGAAATCCGGAACCGAAGGCGGCGGTTCCGCCAGCGGCGTTGGAGTTGCACTGGACATATGTCGAACGACTTTGCCTTTTGCGTCCTGTATTACGATGGATATATCCGCGCTCGGTTTGGTCGCGAGGTTGTAGTAGAGGATCGCGCCGACCGGTGGGTTGATTGCATGTGGGACTTCTGGTGGAAACGGTGTGGCATCATTCACGTTGCGTCGAACCCGAGTGGCATCGCCGGGTTTAAATAGGAACGCCTGTTTTGATGCTGATTCGCTGGTCAACTGTCGCAGCGGCGAGATGCTGTCCAGAATCCAGAAGCCTCGTCCAAACGTCCCCGCCACCAGATCGTCGTCCTTAACAATCAGGTCTCGGTACGAGGTGTTCGGGAGATTGAGCGCGAGTGACTGCCAGTGCTCTCCATCATCCAACGAGGCGTAGACAAAGGATTCTGTGCCTGCAAACAACAGTCCGGCTTTAACGGTGTCCGCCCGTACCACTCGTGCAAAGCTTCCGTTGACTTCATTCGCAGGCAGCCCGGTCACGATTAACGACCAGGTCTTTCCAAAGTCCTTGGTCTTGTACAGATAAGGTTTATAATCCCCAAGGTTATGGCAATCAACTGCTACGTATGCCGAACTGATCTCGGTATGAGAAGCATCAATAGAGGCGATATTGCTTCGTAAACCATTGGGTAGATCAGCAATCGTGACGTCATCCCAGTTTTTTCCGTGATCTTGCGTCACGCGGATCTGCCCATTGCTCGTGCCGACCCACAGGACATCTCCATTGATAGTGGAGACAGAAATCGACTCGATGGCGCCTCCGCCGCCACCGCGCTGTTCTTCCGGAATTTCTTCCTCGTCACCGTCATCCGGGTCGGATCCATTTGCTCCGGCGTCAGTCACTACCTGATTGGTTGGTTTAGGTGGTGTCGCCGGAGTCGTCGGACGGGTTGCGGGTCGCCGCTCAGGAGTGGTTGCCGGTGGAGTGACAGGTGCTGCACCCTTTACGACCGTTAGGTCAGGGCTGATCTTGCGCCAACTCTTGGCGCCATCGGTGGATGCCAATAAAAATTGAAAGCCTGCCAGAAGTTCTTTCGGGTTCTTTGGGGAGAACATCAGGGGCTGGTTCAGCACCTTACGCAGACCAGAACGCGGGTCCAGGGTCGGTCCCACATCGATCCATTGTCCACTTGGATAGGTCGTTTTGATGACGCCGCCGGACGGACCCTGCGCATAACTGATTTTCGGATTAATCGGGTCAACTGCAATGGTCCCGAACTCGTACCCGGGATGGGGCAGCCAATCGAAGGGCGTGATCGCGCCATAGTTGCCTCGGCTTGCGCTGGCAACCGACCCGCTATCTTGCTGCGCGCCATACACCCAGTAAGGAAATTGATTATCGACGGAGATGTGATAGACCTGAGCGGTCGACTGGTTGTACCACGAGCTCCAACTTAGTCCGCCGTCGAGGGAAATGGTTGCACCCTGATCCACGCCCATGAACATGCGTTTGCCGTTCATCGGATCGATCCAGAGCTCCTGCGGGTCGTCGCCGCCCGGGGCGCCCTTAAATCCCGTGAAGGTAACGCCGCCGTCGGTCGACTTGTAACTACAGGTACTGAGGACATAGACTACATCTGGATTGTGCGGGTCAACGTAGACTCCGCAGTTGTATCCGCCCTGACCATTGGCGATTCGTCGATCGTTGGTGGCCATCTTGCGCCAGTTATTGCCACCATCGTCTGATCGATAAAGTCCCAGGTTACTCACAAAGAACATCCGCTGTGAATTTGTGTACATGGCGATTGCCACGCTGGTTCGAGCGGTGATGGATGGGAGTCCTGTACCCGGCAACACGGTCCAGGTGACACCCTCATCGGAGGATTTGTAGACCTTCGCGCCTGTGGGTACCTGGTTGCCAGCGCCAAATGCACGCCCCTGCCCGGTTCGAACGGTAGATGCAATGATGACCTTGGGATTGTCGTACGCCCACGCGATCTTTTGTACGCCAGTGGAAT
>JBDUAM010000570.1:0-9659 GCA_040004655.1 Chthonomonadales bacterium
CCAGTGCGGATTATCATTTATGGCGAAGTAGAGTTTGCCTTGACCAACACCCGGTTTGGCCGTTTTTTTGCCGAGGAAGAACCGCGGACCAGTGACAGAGACTCTGGCAATAAGCGCACCGAACGGGTGCCCGTCGACAAGATTGGTCTTGTAATTTGGACCCGGGACCTTCAGGCCATCGGGGTCGCTTGCCCAGCCGTCCATATCAAAGGAGAGTCGAACGTACCCGTCCGCCATCTCTTCGAGATCGGATGTTGTGCTCGTCTCAATTCCCGAATCCATGAACTCTACGTAGGTGCAGTGTCGCAGGGCGTCGAGGTGCAGGGTTCGCTCGACCAATTTTCGTTTCACCGCAAACCGTCGAATGCCGCCGATTGGAACTTTGATCTTGCCTGTTGCGCCTTTGTCCAGCGTCAGGTCCCACTTCACGAGTTTGCCGCGCAGGGTCTGCCCATTTGCCAAGCGAAGAATATCCTGCGTTCGGCTGATCTCGTCCGCATAGCTCGGCATGATACGCGCGAACAGTCGGTAGAGCGGATAGGGCTCGTGCATGTCGGTGTCTTTAAACGACTTGAGCAGGGGAGTCATCACCGGCAGTCCGATCTCCGCGAGCACGGCGACTGCCTTCTCTGATGCAAGCTTGTCCGCCCCGCCGATTTGCGGGAGCAACTTTTCAATGGCGCGTTCTTCGTCCGGCGAACCTGCATCCCCCGAATTGAAGGAGAGGATATCTTTCACCGCGAACGTCTTCGCGCCATCGGGCATGGCAAAAGTAATCTTTGTCTCACTGGCAACGCCTTCAATAATGGCGCCGTCTTTCTGCCAAACACGAACGTCTTCTGCCATTGCCAGGCTCGCCAGGGCTGAAACCGCGAGCGTTGCACATCCTATTTTCCAAAATGAATTGAGCATCACCGCTCTCCTTTTTGTGCTTGAATTTGTAGTTGAACTAAACCGGGTCGCCAAGATCGTAGGCCTCCGTCACGTGCAGTTTTACACGATACCCGGACATATTATTTTCCCAGTGCGGATTGTCATTAACAGCAAAGTAGAGCCTGCCGACGCCAATCCCAGACTTTGAAAACTTCTTGCCAACATGGAATCTCTCACCGGCGAAGCCCACTCGACCAATCAACGCCCCCCAGTACTGTCCGTTCACTTTGCGCAGTTTCACGCCTGGCGCGGGATCCTTGATTCCTTCGGCATTAGTCTCCCAGAAGTCCTTCCAGAAGTCGAGACGAGCATAACCGGTTGCCTCTTCGGATACTGCGGATGCCGCGCTCAGGCTGAGCCCAGAATCGAGGAATTCGATGTAGCTGCAGTGGCGAAGCGTGTCGACATCCAGCACACGGTCGATGACTTTTCGGCGCACTGCAAATCGTCGGATGGAGTCAAATGAAACGGCCGTTTTAAGGGCTTTATCATCGGTCAGAGTTACATCCCATCTTGAAAGTCGACCGCGAAGGGTGTCGCCATTTGCCAGCCGAAGGATGTCCAGCGTGCGATCCGGGCAGTCGGCGTAATATGGCATGATCCGCGAGAAGAGGCGATAGCCGGGGTCGGGTTCGTGGGCGTTCGTGTCTTTGTAGGACTTCAGCAGAGGCGTCATCACCGGTAATCCGATGTCAGTAAGCTGCGCAACTGCCTTTTCAAATATCTCACGCTCTTCGTTGCCAACCAGAGGCAACTGCGTCGCGATGACCTTCCCTTCTTCCGTCGAGGCGGGTGATCCGCTGTTAAAACTGAGAACATCTTTCAACGCGATGCTCTTATTCGCTCCATCGATCATGAAATGGAGAGTGGCCGAATTGGTGGAACCCTCAATGGTCTTGCCGTCTTTCGTCCAGAGGCGAACTGTTTCTGCTTGAACCACCGACGGACAAAGCACGCCCACGAGCACGGTTAGGCCCAGTAACTTATTGATCAACAATTATTCTCCTGTTGGGCCGGGTCAGGTTCGCCTGGCGGGGGATTGTTCAGCAAAACTACGGCGTTTTTGAGGCCAATTCTTTCAGCCGGACAAAGTCAAAGCCCTTCGGGTCATTCTTCCTGCCCTGAGGGCGGGCTATAAACTGGTGCGAGACAATGCGAGTGTCTGGCACATCGTAACTGTCTCGGATGTGCCGAATGATGCGCGCGACCGCCTCGTACTGTGCGTCGGGATAGGGGTCGACGCCGTCGTTGCGGTTCACCATCTCGATGCCGATGCTAAAGTCGTTTACGCCCTTCTTACCCTCCAGCTCGCTCGCGCCTGCGTGCCATGCGCGATCTTCATCCCGGACCATCTGGACGGTTGTGCCATCCCGGTCGACCACGTAGTGTGCGGAGACAGAATGTGGGAGGTCGAGAAATCGGTCGACGGTTCCCTTCAGGGTTTCAATTACCGTCGCGTGGACCACGATGCAGTCGATGGTCGAACCTTCGGGTCGCGGCCCAAAGTTCGGACTCGAGACAAAGGATCTCCCGGGCAGGGGTCGAGGATGACTGTCGCTGCCGACCATCGCAGACGATGAGCCGAGCATCAACAGGGCCAGTCCGCACTGAGAAGCAAATGAGATTGTTTTTCGCACACGATTCATCAATACCTCGAAACGCCTTCACCACCTGAATTGCCCTTGCATATCTCCGCCACGGGCTTTACGCCATCCATCATAAAGGCAAGTTCACTGCCAACGGCTACGAATTTCCAGCCCTCGGCAATTCGTCGTTTGGCCATCTCGGCATTTGCGGTGTGCAGGCCGGGGGCAACTCCACATTTGACAGCCGTCTCCCGAATATGTTTCAGGGCGGCCACAAACTGCGGATCATCTGTCTCCATGGCAGGCGTTTTGTGCATGCTGCTGAGCAAGTCGTTGGGACCGATAAACACCGCGTCGATCCCCGGCACACTTAGAATCTCTTCGCAGCGTTCGACGGCAAGTACGTGCTCCGCCTGAATAATAATGAGTATTTCGTCGTTTGCTTTTTTGTAATACTCTCCCGGTGCGCATCCAAAATTGAGGGCGTGCAGTCCGCCACCGATGCTTCGAACCCCAACGGGTGGATACTTACACGCTGAGACGCAGAGCTCGGCTTCTTCTTTAGAGTTGACCATAGGGAAGACGATCCCGAATGCTCCGCAGTCGAGGGCACGCTTCACGTTTTCCACCGTGTTACCGGGAATTCGACAAAGCGGAACTGCCCCAGCCTCGGCAATCGCACCGAACATGGCGGCGGCGTCATTCCAGTTGGCGGCGCTGTGCTCCATGTCGACCGTGTACCAGTGAAGGCCAGATCTCGCGATATATCGGGTGGCATAGAGGGACGCGAGACTCAGCCAGGTTCCAATCTGAGGTTCTCCGGCAGCCAGCGCGTGCTTTACATAGTTCGACTTCAAAACTCACTCCCGTTCCAGCAGAAATCGTCGCTTATGGCACTTGACCGGTAACAGCAGGCGTCGGGCTCTCAAGGGGAAGCGCGTTTGCTTTATTCGCAGCCCACCTCAGGCTCAACATCAAGATTGCATAGGCAATCGTGATGACCCCCAGAATCGGCACGCCAAGCCCACCCATAATCAGATTCTCTCCGCAGAAGTTCAGAATCAACCCTCCAAAGAACGGATAGAAAAGGATGCCGTGAATCTGACCTCGAATGGCGGACAGCCAGAAAGACTGCGCGATCCAACCCAATCCGATCATGAAGATGATGCCGAAGTCTATTCCGAAATCGAGGTAGAGCGGTCCAAAAAACGACGTGTAGAATCCGTACGTTGGGATATTCCTACGCCACGTATCTTCCGTTGGAACAGAGAATCCAATCAACTTGAAGAAGTAGAATGCCGTACCAAATTCGGCGCTGCCCCAGGCTCGGTCATAAGGGTCGGCGTAGTCAAATACCTTCTGGTATTCATAAAGGCCATGTGTGTTGTACCATGCCAGCTCCACCCAACTCCAAAGAATGACTTGCACCGTCTCAGGTTCATTGTGGAACCATTCGACAAACGCCGAACTTGGAGTCATCAGGCGACGTTCTTGCGATAGGGAAACCGCTTCGTCTCGATCTGACACGCCAAACAGTGCGTCACGCTGGAGCGCACCGAAAGTAAGGATCGAAAAGACGACAAGGAAAGTTCCGACGAGAATGAGGTTGGTTTTGAAGTTAAACTTTATTCCGCTATTTGCAATTGCTACGGCGACAATAGAATCGAGCAATGGGCCCACGAGAATCATACGGCTGCCCGAGAGGTTTACGTAGATGGCGTAAAGCACAAATAGGCCAATCCCTGACCGGTAGAGCCATTTCGTCAGGTGCTTTTTGAAGGCGATCGTGAAGATGAGCGAAGGAATGGCCATGGGGTAGCCAATACCACTGACAAGGCCGAGGACCGAGGTAGATCTGTCATCTCCTACAATGGTATTGTCAGCGTTGCGCAACTCCTGGATGTTTCCAACGGAGAGCAGTCCACGCACAAACAGAAGATCGTAGATTCGCAGCAAGAGAAAGATGAGCGCGATGGTGAATAGCACTCTTGCAGCAATTCGAATGGCCTGCGTTTTCCTTGCAGCAGCTTCCATTTGTGCAGGTGTTGCACCTTCAGCGGGCAAGGTTTCCTCAAATGCAAGACCCACTTCACCCGGGTGTCGCCCGAGATTCGTGGGATCAAACGCTTTGCCGCGCGCCAGATAGGTGCCGGCCACAAAGGCGCCTACGTACGCGGCAAGAACGAGCATCGCCTCGTTCGTGAAGTCGACGCCCCAATCCATGAAAAAGAGCGTGGATCTGGTGAACGCCCAGGCGACGAACCCCCAAATAAGCACCCATCGAGGTGAAAAGTAGCGAAGACTTAGAAACATGCTATTAGTAAACCACGTTTAGGGTGAAACCGCGACTCATTTTATTCCCAGCTCTCGGCCGATCTCTACCACGTTTTGCGCGGACTTGAGCGACATCGCCGCCGCGGCCTCGACCGCGTTGAACGCATTGTGCGGCGTGAGGATCAAATTCGGAGCGCTGCGCAGTGGTCCATCGGCAGGATAAGGTTCCACACAATAGACGTCGATTGCCGCGCCCGCGATGGTTCCGTTATTCAGGGCATTCAGCAGGTCAGGCTCGTTGATCACGGCGCCGCGTGCTGTATTAATGAGATAGGCGGATCGCTTCATCTGTTTCAGCTTTTCAATATTGAAGAATCCGCGTGTTTCAGGGGTAGATGGGAAGTGGAGCGAAACGAAGTCACTCTCGGCAAGCAGTCGGTCAAGCGTTACCATCTTTACCCCGGCAGGAGGCTCCGTCACAAAAGGATCGAAGGCGAGGATCTTCATGCCGAAACCTTTTGCGCGTTCCGCAACTCCGCGGGCAATCGCGCCGAATCCGACGAGGCCGATGGTTCGACCGCAGACCAGCACGCCGCAGAATTCGCCCCATCCGCCACTCTGCATCATGTTGTGGCTCTGCGGAACCTTGCGCGCGACCGCCAGCATCAGGGCAAAAGTGTAATCCGCGACGGCATCCGTCATCATGCCGGGCGTGTTTGCAACTCGCACGTTGTACTGCTTCGCATCGTCGAAATTTACGGAGTCGGTGCCCACGCCACACCGCGAGACGATCTTCAACTGGGGGCAGGCTGCAAAGACCTTGGCGTTGTAGATATCGCTGCTGGCGACCACGGCATCACAATCCTGTAAGAGCGGAATGAGCTCTTCTTCGGTCAGCGGACCGGCATTTGGTGAGTGAACAACCTCCCACCCGGCGTCCTTAAGCGTCTTCGCCGCCTCTTCGCCGCTAACCCAGAACGCGCGTGCAGTCACCAGTGTCCGCAAATCTATTCTCCCTCGTTTTTGCTGCTAATTCGTAACTGTTTCATTCGGTTTTTGGGGGTCGATTACCTGCTTTTAACGGCTTGAAAGGGGGAATGGGAGATGGTGTACCATCCGCCCGATGGTAAGTGTAGACCCACGTTGAGGGGACACACTGGCCGGATTCAAACCATAGGGATGGGTCTGAGACCCATCCTGTTCTCCGCAACCTAACATCGAACGCACCAACCTGAGGTTGTGGTGGACCCGGACAGGTCTCAGACCTGTCCCTACGCCCCGTTTGACCGAAATGCTACGTAGCTCAAGGGAGCGAAAGAATTTTCGCCCATCCTACGTCCATGTTTCTTCCACATTAGGACGGACCTGTGGATCTGTAGTTCGAAGACTACGGATTCGGTTCCGGCTGGACCCCAACGTACGAGATATTGACGCCTTCAAAGTGGTCGGCTTTATAGACGATGTAGTCCTTCAATTCCACGTCCTTATGCCCCGAACCGTAGTATTCCACCACGAGTTTTCTCGGTCCATCCCAGTGCATCTGCTTGATGCCACTCTCGCACATCTCCGTGACCTCAGTATCCTGTTCAAACGGCCACCAGGGATGGACTTTGTGGATGTCTAGGTGCTGATATCCGAAGGTCAGTCCATCGTTGTAACTCATGACTGCCTTGTAAACTCCGTCTGGTGAGATCGCCTCGGACTGGAATTCGTCGTCCATTCTCCAGGGCATGAAACATACCGAAAGCTGCAGCAAATTGAGCATCGCCGAGATGCAGATGGTCGGCAATACAGCGATAAGCGCGTCTGGAGGTTGGTTCAAGTTTCGCTGCAATCGGATGTACGACGCAACGCCGGCGGCTGTAAAGAAACAGAGCAGAAATATGGTTGTCTCTATGCGCGCACCGGAAGCATCGAAGGAGATATCCGCGAGCGTGAGAGTTGCATATCCGCAGAGGAATGCACGAGTAAATCGACGCAGCCGCAGGGCATCCAGCGCGAACGCTAACCCGGTGCTGAACAGGAAGAACACGAGGCCGGGCATGATGACTTCATTCGCGAGGATCATGCGCTGCCTGACTCGTCAGATTTAGACATTGGGGATTGATATCGACGCTGATTTCGATCTTGCAAAATCCGCTCGAAAATTACGCCGACTACAATCGCCATCGAAATAAACACATGGGCTAAACCAACAAAAACAGCCGGACCCCGATTGACCAGGATTGAAATCAAGGAGAACGGAAGTATGGCACAGGAGAGGAACATAAACCCTGCGATGATTTGAGAAGCGTGCCTCCGTTGAAATCCTGGCTTCAGAGTAAATGTCAATGCCGCCGCTGTAGATCCCACTAACACAAGTTGCAAAACGAGTGTTACGAAGTCGAAATTGACGTCAGCAGGCTGGCGTGTCTGTGTAGAATTCAAGACAAAATCGTAATGGCTCCGGCAGCTATCTCCAACACAAGACACAAACGGCGGAAACAGAAGTTCGAATACAGCAACAATCGCTGCGATCACTAGAATTACAATTTGTCCGGTTTTCATATCACAGTTCCAGTACGACGACCGGCTATTATGAGCAGTTTAATCATATTGCTACTACGGCAAGACACGCTCTAAACGTCGCCGAACGGACTATTTTGGAAAATGTGGCGATAGCTTGAATATATTCATATACACCAACAACAAGAACCCAAAAAACACGAAAGCAAATCCCAGGCCCAAGGCAAGTCCGAAACCTAGTGTTTGGAAGATCAAGCATAGCGCAAGGAGGTCTATGACAAATGTCCACGCGAGAACCTGCCCGGGCCAGGGAGCGCGTCTAATTGCGTCTTTCATAGCAAGAAATGCTATCGCCGTATAAATAGTTAGGAAGACCTCGAATATAAGCAAGTCCTGATCCAAACCCGTATATTCGAGATCGCCTTTAGGTGGCAGGCTGAAGATGGAGCCAAATTTTTCGTCACACATAATATTTCCGCATGAGACGTAGGGCGGAAAGAGAATCTGTAACGCAACGACCCCTACGCCAACTACGATCGTAGCCAGGAGTAATCTCTTATTTTTGCTGCTCATTCGCCATGTCCAGGTGCAGGTCCTCCAAGTCGAATCTTTCACCGCCGAAATTTCCCACCATGCAACTTGTATACCTTAGTATGACAATAACAAACATTTGATCAAAATACAATCCACGCATAAACGCAAGATAATCCGCGACGGCCATTATGAATAGGAGTGTTCTCAGAAAGGATTCCACCCATGCTTCGCTCCAAGAATAATGCCTTCACGCTCATCGAGTTATTAGTTGTTATCGCAATTATAGCCATCCTTGCGGCTATTCTTTTCCCCGTATTCGCTCAGGCCCGCGAATCAGCTCGCCGCACCGCCTGCCTCAACAACGTCAAGCAGATGGGGCTTGCATTCCAGATGTATTCTCAAGACTATGACGAAACCACACCAGCCGTCATCCACTACAGTGGAAGCATTTCCGACCCGGACTTCTGGTCCATCATTCAACCCTATGTCAAAAATGTGCAGATGTTCTACTGCCCAGATCGTACCGAGTGGACCATGCCGACCGGCGACGACTGCAGCGGACAACAAGGAATTAATCTACAGCAGAGATGTATTGGTTACGGCTACAACTGGGGAATTCTCTCAAACGTGCCGCTGGGAATTGTTCAGCCAAGAGTTAAGTTCTCGGGCGGATACATCTACCCAGGTGTTAGCCTCTCCGCTATCGTCTCTCCGGCAGATATGTTTGTCTATGGCGATACAGGTGACAATCCGCGGTACACGATATGTGCAAACTATATTTACCAGTACTACACCAACGTCACCAAAAATACTGGTATGCGACACGGTGGTCGACTGAACTTCAACTTTGCAGATGGTCATGCCAAGAGCGTCAATTTCAAGGCTGGTATCTACCCGGGTGTTGGCGTGATCGGATTCCCGAAAAGCCAGGCAGATCAGGTTAAGTACTGCATTGATCCCGGCACATCGTATGGCGGTCTTACCTGCCAGCAGTGGGCTCAATTCATAGATAAAGGTACCAATTGGTACTCGGATTAGGCCGTTCAAATTCACCCGATCAGCCACCGATTGCTGACCCGGAATCCACCTCGAAAGGGAATGACAACATGAACAAAGCGCTTCGATTTGCCTCACTCCTCGTCGGATCGGTATTTATCGGACTTACCATCGTCGGCTGCAACAAGTCCGATGAAGCAGATGCATCCAAACCGGCTGACACAGGTTCCATGAAAGCTTCAGGCGGAGCCAATGACATGGGCAACAAGAAGAACACAGACATAACCCCTAAGTAATTAACACGACGTGCAAATAGATCAGGAGGACCTCATATAGGTCCTCCTGATCTGTTGTCAACTCATTATTGGTAGTTGTGGTAGGACTATTACGGAACCTTCTTGTCGGGTGAGTTCACTTTGAGATGCGCGATCAACTGATCAGGATAATCCGTCTGAATACCATCGACCCCCATCTCAATTGCCTTCTTGAACCCAGCGGGATTATCATTCGGTCCCAGGTTGTCCGTGTAAACCTTTACCCCGAGCGAGTGCGCCTGGTCGACCAGCTCTTTGGTCCACTCGATGAGGTTACCGTCGAGCACCTCGGCGGGGAGAATTTTCTCATACTCCGCCATACCGCCCTCGCGTCGATAGAGTTTCGGCAGGCTCGGCATCACCGGGATATGGGGAGCAAGCTTCTTCCATTCCTGCAGGCCATCGGTGCCGTTGTAGATCACCACCTGCTTCTCCATGCCGTGCTTTCTGATGGCGGCCAGCACCTGATCGGTGGGCGCTTCTTTGTGATCTACGTAGATGTAGACCTTGTTATGGC
>JBDUAM010000220.1:0-2875 GCA_040004655.1 Chthonomonadales bacterium
GCAGCGGACGAAAACACCTTCGTAGAGTGCTCCATCGATATTGCACTGGAAACGCTGAATGGTCGCGATCTGAGCGATACGGAAGTCCGACAAGCATTGTTGGAGTGCCGCTTGGACCAATCAACCAGTCTGATGCCATCCGTCGAGACGTTTCTGCATGGATACCTGCTCTCGCTCGCCGACATCAACTGGGTCGGGCATACACATCCGACAGCCGTGAACTCCATCCTCTGCGCGGCGAATTCACGCGAGGCGGTGAGTGGTCGCCTATTCCCCGACGAAGTGGTCTGCTGCGGTCCGGCGGTCTGCTATGTGGAGTACACCGATCCCGGTCTGCCGCTCGCGCGCTGCCTGCGGGATCGGGTAGAGGCATTCATCGACACCTACAACATGGCGCCGAAGGTCATCCTCATGGAGAACCACGGTCTTATCGCGACAGGCAAGACCACTCGCGACGTCGAGACGGCGACCTCCATGTACGTGAAGACCGCTCGGGTTCTACTGGGGACATTTTGCATGGGCGGGCCTCGATACATGACTCAGGAGAATGTCGACCGTATCCACACTCGTCCCGATGAGCACTATCGACAACGACAGATTGGGTCAGCGGGGTAAACGAGCCTATCCGATAGCTGCCGTCTCACCTGCAACATATCCAGTCGAGAATGCAGCCTGCAGGTTGTATCCACCCACTGGACCAGCAATGTCGAGGATTTCGCCACAGAGCAGAAGCTCCGGGCATTTCAGGCTGCGCATGGTCTGGGGGTCGACCTCGTCCAGCGCGATACCTCCGGCCACCACTTCGCCCTTCTCCAGTGGAACATGCTCGGCCCGCCCGATCTGCCACGCTTTGAGCGTTTCGACCAGTCGATTGCGCTGCTTCTGAGGGAGATAGGCGCCCATGGTCTCGCCCGAGCATTCCGCAATTCGCAGAATCTCCGGCACAAATTTGTTCGGCAGCAATGGCTGTACAAACGCGTCTATTCGGCGCTTGGGATTGCGCGCACACCACTCCTTCAGCATCTTGCTGACGGCCTCGTAGGGCATGTCGGGCAGCAGGTCGATCTCCAGCATCAACGATCCAAACTGCTGATTCTCTGCGACCTCCCGGCTGATCCCAAGCGCACACGGACCCGAAACCCCGCGATGCGTGAAGAGTAGATCACCACTCCAGCGGACAATCTCCTTACCCTTCAAGCGGGCCTTAAAGACACAATCCCGAATGGAGACACCGCTCCAGCCATCAGGCGGAACCGGGTCGGTGAAGATGGGCGCCAGCGCCGCGCGGACCTTTAGAATGGTATGCCCCACTTCTTTGGCCCACGGCCAGCCGTCGCCGGTCGCACCCGTGCCCGGATAGCTGCATCCGCCCACGCTCACGATCACGCGGTCTGCCCGATAAAATCGACCAGCCGAGAGGGCGCCCGTGAGTTTGTCCTCTTCAAAAAATAGCTCGGATACAGGCGCATTCAGGCAGGTGGTGACGCCGGCTTCGTCCAGGTAATCGCCGAGGATTCGCACGACGTCTTTCGCGTTACCGTGCGTGGGAAAGATGCGGCCATCGGGTCGAGTGTAGACTTCGAGTCCCTTGGACGTCAGCATTTCGACGACGGCGGAGTTGAGAAATCGGTAGCACGCGGGTCGGATGAACTTCGCTTCGTTCGGGCGGAATGCGTGGAGCAGATCCTTCATGGGTCCGTCGTGCGTGATGTTGCACTTCCCGCCACCAGAGATGAGGATTTTAATGCCGATGCGGTCGTTCTTTTCGAGGAGGGTGACCCGCGCACCGAGCGATGCCGCGCGCCATGCTGCAAGGATGCCAGCGGCTCCTGCACCAATGACAAGAACGCGTCGAGGTGATGGGGTGATTTGTTCAGTCAAGATGTGTTGAGTTTACCCCGGGGCTGACACGTGGCACGTTCCCGACAGGCTGACACATTCAGAATTCTAACAACTTTCAATTAGTTCGTTGAGCTTAATTCGGGTTCGTCGCGACAAACCGACCCTTTGCCTCATCCCAGACTGGTTTTAGCTTCTGAATCTTGGCCATGATTGTCGGCCAGTTTTTATCTGATATGAGGTTCCAAATTTTCTCATCATTCTTTACGATGCGAATGTTGAGACAGTCATCTAACATGGAGACAGTTTGCGTTCGAACCAATTCATGTATATGATCGGTTCCCACAAAACTAATTCCATATTTAGGCTTGTAATGAAGCAAAGCCTGAATTTCTGGGCTATACAGAACGCGCTTGTCCCAGTTGGCGAAATCAACGGTAGGCTTTAGCGTGTTTTTTTAATTATCCCGTGTTTTTCGAAATATTTCAGATGATCCGTCCAATGTTCAGGAAAACCCATCAGAGTGTACGTAGGACATACGCTAAATGGCAGGTCATCGACCATTACGATGGGCCATCGGGGAAACTTTCGCGGGTCCTCAGGCGGAGTTGGGTAAGGCGCCCCAATCATCATTGGCGGCATGGCGCCAGTGTTTTTGGGCACTTCAAATAGTATTCGCAACAGCGAAAACATCTCATGTCCCCATCCCCGATATACTCCCCCATATTCGTTTAGCGCTTCAACAGCCACCGGCTTACCGACTTTGATCAAGGCATTCACGGCATTAACAAACTTAGCTGGGTTGTAGGGTTCGATATCTTCCTTCGGTATCTCGTTGATGGATGAGATAGGTAGGCAAGTGCAGATCGGCCCTTATAATACGGGGCTGAGTGTATCCATGGGTCTAGCAATCGAATGGTCGCTCAAGAACCGAAGCGAGAATCCGGGCATTCGTGACGGCGATATGTTCCTCTGCAACGACCCCTGGGTTGGTGGTGGTCTGCACCAGAATGACGTGGCCGTCTTCTCTCCGGTC
>JBDUAM010000052.1:0-9566 GCA_040004655.1 Chthonomonadales bacterium
CTTAAGGCAGATATCAAGTTGCGTAGTAGACGGATTGGCAGATAACCATCTGCCTATGCCAATCACATTAATCCAGATTTATCGGCTCCGACGTCTTCGGATGAATGTAAGACCTCCGACAGTTCCAGCGCCGATTAGCGATACAACGAGTCCAGGTTCTGGTACGCCTTCCTGACTAATCAGAGGAGTGGTACTCGCCTGAAGACCATCGTATGCGTATTCTGTTCCTTTTACCACTACACGCTTAACGCCTATCGTAGAATTAAAGCCGTACCAGTCGAGTATTCCGTTACCAGTGTTACTGTGGTCATAACTCAAAGTTTGAGTAGAACCGATCTGCACATTGCTGGCATCGAAAAAGCTCAACATGAACGTTGTTCCATAGTTCGTATTCGTGCCAAAGTACCCGCCGAACCGGAATATTGGACTGCTGAAGCCGAAGGTGCTGTTAGACAGAAAGTTGTCAACACCCATAGCTTTAACGCCATCGTGTTGGACCAACGTCCCGCTGGTGCCCAGTCCAAAGTTGACCGAACCTGGCTGAGCGACGTAAAGCGTGTTATTCGTAAGCGTGGCTGCGCCACCGAAGACGGAGGCAGGGCTGCTTTCATAACCTGTGGTGAATCCATTGTTGATGAGCGTTGTTACGTAGTTGTTGAATCCTTCGAAGTTCTCGGAAAGGTTGCCCACAAAGGGTCCTGTTGCTGACAATTGCGATTTTGCGACGGGTGCGAGACTGGTGATTAATATTCCGAGAGCAGCTGCTTTCAGCCACTTTCGAGAGTTTCGGCTATTCATGTTGTTGAACTCCCTCCACTTGATTGGAGTGCGTGTTCGAAAAGTCTCTAAGCCGTATTAGCTTGGAGACGATGAACCTGCCCTGAAATTAGCAGCAGAACGGGCGACTTGACCTGCTCCATTACAACCATTTGGTGTACGCCTCCATTGCTTGAGCGTTCCAATCGGGCGAAATGGTATTGCGTTACTCATTGATTGATGAACAGGTATTAAAAACCAACCCATCCGATCAATTTCTTACGTATCCAGACGGTTCGCTATACCGTCTGGAGTGAGTCTCGAATCAGCCCTGCCCCCAATTTGAACTTGAAAGCATACGTCGTTCCACTGAGATCATATGTCAATGGAATCTCTCCGTGCTGATTCGCGAATACCCGATATTTTCCAGCGCAAATAATGTGTAGCATTGCTGGAGAGGATAATTGCGATACAAAATGACTGTCAAAAATAACAGTCCCCAACGAACAACATCAAATTCAATTGTGGGCAGATAAGAACTGCCACATTTCATGCATCAGGTTAATGGTCTTCAGCACGATTGATAACGGATTCACGAGATGGTACGGCCTGCCAGTGTGAAGGAAACCGAGTGCAATTGATGCTGATTATGAAATCAAAGACCTGATATCAAAGCAGGATTGCAAATGGCATCTTCGCCAGAGGCGAAACAAAAATGTTTGTCAGATGACGGGAGGAACGTGATACGCCCTGCATCTTTATGACCGAGCAGGCCATCCAGCCAATTCCAGAACGAACTCCATAATTCGAATCCTGAAGGTGACATCAAGCCAGGTTGGTGCAATCTGCCATTGAGGCTAGGTGAGGCATGCCGTACATCGTCCACGAGAAGTGAATCTGAAACGATCTATGGCACTTTTCAAAATGGGTCCCCGGAGCCTTCCGGTTAAGGAAGGCCCCGAATAATCCATTACGCTTGTCGGCGACGGCGGCGGATAACTATCAAGCCACCTACGGTGCCAGCTCCGATGAGGGAAACCATGACACCTGGCTCCGGCACACTGGCTGCCTGCAAGTTATCGTAGGCATAGAGCGTGTTCGGTGAACTCACTACAATCTTTTTGAAGCCTGTAGTTGAGATAAAGCCATGCCACTCCAGCAGTCCGTCGGCAAAACCCGTACGGCTATAGGTCCAGGTCTGGGTCGCCCCGATCTGATTGTTCAAGGCATCGAAGAACGAGATCGCAAACGGAGCTGGATCGGCATTCGGAGCCTGTTCACCATGTGGGTTCTGACCAGTTCTCGCTCCAAAATAACCCCCAAAAGAGTAGATCGGCGTCGAGAAATTGAAGACGCTGTTATCGCCGGTATTGGCTATGCCCATACCCTGTACGCCCTGGTTCGGCATTGCGTCATCTCCACTGGACCATAAACGGAAGTTTACGCCTGCAGAGGGCTTGAATACGAACATCGATCCAGTGTCGGACAACGTGGCTGCTCCGCCAAAGACAGACGTCGGACTGGCTTGAAAACCACCGTGGGTCGTGAAGTCTTGGAACCCTTCAAAGCTCTCTTGTAGAGTGCCCACAAAGGGTCCAGAAGCGGATACCTGCGCATTGGCTGCCGGAGCGACCAGTGAACAGATTCCCAACGCGGTGGCTAAGACTGCTGCATAAGTCATTTTGCTTTTCATATATTGCTCCCTCCAATTGAATGGAGTCCGTCTAGGTTATGCCGGAGAGCCCGTGCCGCTCTCTGGCGAATTGAAATGCGCATCTGTTTTGATTGGTTGGCCCTTAACGAGAGTGAGTCGCCAGGCACCGATTATTGAAGGCCAATGAGATTCAGGTGAGGCTGTTTCTCGGGCCCGCAGATTCGATACTATTTGGTCTATGACACCCGTACATTTGCTCTTGGACAAGATGCGCCCAAGATCGCATGTATGGCTGATTACTGCTGTAGAGAATTGAAACCACCCCAGATATACGAACGGCATTCCATATGGGATGTGTACGTCGTTGGTGTGAGCATTCGTAGAAGCCTTCTGCCAAACTACCTAAGAACAGGCAGATGTACAGAGGCTCATAATCGGTCTACCAACCTGAGTCCTTAGCGTCAAGGAAGAGGTGGCGATGTCGAACCGCCCGAATCACGTTATCAGGCGCCCGTCGTTCGACAGAAAGTGAAGGCTAATCGCTGTATGTCAGAGCAATGGAAGACATCGCAGCATCAGTCAATCACGTTTGGCTGAAACGTCCAGCCGAAAAGTTTTCAGTTGTCAAAGATCGCGCCACCCGATAGAATCGAATGCGGCGATTGACTTGAGACGCCAACTGGTACATTGCCAGTCGACGGATACAAATCGTCGGTCTGTTTAATGGAGCCACAACACCCCTGAAAAATCGGGAGCGGTTTGGCCCTATCAAACCTATGAAGTTGTGTTGGACCAGAAAGCAGTTGTGCAACTGCCACTAAGCCCGAAAGAGAATCTCTGCGCAGAAAACTGATCAGAGCCAACAGGAATGAATCCTGAGGGTTTTATCCACTTCCACATTCTGAGTTATGTCCATTAACGGTCCATTAGCCAATCCAACTTTCGAAAATGCTGGGCTGTCTCATATTCCATTGGGCCATAGATACTCTGTGGTTATGTAAAGGATAGACCGCAATCATTAACGGTCCATTAGTTATTCTATGTGGGGTTGAAACGACGATGTTCACGCTCAATTCAAGCGCGAAATGTGTGTTTTGGAAGGGTTACATGTGAAGAAGACTATATTTGTTTAGGCGCGATAAGGAATTGTTGGTCAGATTCGGCCGATGGCTTCGCCGAGGAGATAAAATGAGCCGGTGACCAGCACAAGGTCGTTGGGTTGCGCCTCAGCGATCGCAGCAGCATATGCCTCTGATGCCACGGGATAGGTACGGACATCAGAGCAGTGTCGACGAGCACAGTCCGCAACTTCCGCAGCGGAGCGCGACTTCTCCCAGGATGGCTGAGTGGCGTAAACACCCGTAGCCATGCCCGCTAGGGAATTAAGCACATCTTCCACATCGTGACCCAGGAGCGTGCCGACTACTAGGTGCAGTCGATCAAACTTCTCTTCACGAATCTGCTTCGCCAGCGCCTTCGCGGAGATCTCATTATGCGCGCCATCAAGAATGACCTTTGGATTCCTCTGAATTACTTCATATCGGCCTGGCATGGCGGCCGTTAATAATCCTTGCCGAACCGAATCCTTGTTAAGGTCAAATCCGCACGCGGCAGCCAGATCCTCCACAGCGCCGATCGCGCAGGCCGCATTCAGGAGCTGGTGGCGACCTCCCATACCTAGAATGAGGTCAGGATACTCGTTGCGATCTGTTTGGATGAAACTGGTCTCTTCACCATACTTGCAATTAATCTCTGTAGAGGGGAACAACTCTGGCTGGTCTGTGACCCGGCGCACAGGAGCATTCATATCAATCGCTCGACCAAGGATTACGCGCAGAGGTCCCCAATCCGACACCGCTGTAACTAGAGGAATACCTTGCTTGATAATTCCGGCCTTCTCGGCGGCAATCAACTCCAGCGTATCCCCCAGAATGGCCACGTGATCCAACCCGATGTTTGTGATAACCGTCGATTGCGGAGACAACAGGTTGGTGGCGTCCAGTCGACCACCCAGTCCGACTTCCACTGCTGCAAATTCCACTCCACGATTTACAAAATGGATAAACCCGAGGGCGGTCTTCAGCTCGAACTCTGTTGTGGCGTCGTATCCGGCCTCTTCCAGCGCCTCAAGATGAGGTTTCAACTGGGAGATAAGGGCGGCAAAGTCTTCGCGGGAGATCATCTCACCATCGATCTGTACTCGCTCCCGCACGTCGTAAACGAAAGGCGAATAGTATCCTCCAACATGAAATCCGTGGTGCTTCAGGATAGACGCGACCATGGACGTGGTCGACCCCTTGCCCTTGGTGCCGGCAATATGGACCGCCTTGAACTTGTGCTGAGGATTGCCCACGCGATTCAACAACGCCGAGAAACGATCGTTGCCCAGTCGAATACCGAATCGATGCAGGCTGTGAAGGAATTGAAGGGCTTCGTCGTAGGTCATTGGATGCGAATCATGATGGGTGTCTATTTCAAGTACTCGGGGGGAACCGGTTTGCTGTCTGTGATCTCCTGAATTATCTTCCATTCAGGTTTGTCTTTGCCCTCGCGATGAAGAAGTAGGGAGCACATACGGTCTGACATCTTCTTTTCATCGTGCTGAACCACAAAGGAGATGGTCGCCGTGTCTGCGCCGACAAACTGAACGCTGCTGTCGTCCACCGCGCCAAAGATGTTCTTCACGATGTTTTTGCGGTCATCGTCTGTGAACTTCGCTGCTGAGGTTCGTTTCTTAATGGTTCCGATCATGTCGCGAAGGTACTTCTCATCCCTCGGTTGGCTAACACCATCGTTGGTTACCAGCAGCGGCGTCTTCACGCCTTTGAAATACTCGTCCGGCTCTCCCAGAATGAGGCCAATATAATAGGAGAAGGTGGCTTTTCGAATCTGGCTCTCCATATCTGTCGCGGCTTTACCCTGTGCCCATACTACCGCCGAAACAATCAGGCAAACCAGCCCAACGCCAACTGCCAATCTCCAGGATTTCATTCATGTCTCCCTAATAATTTACACCACAAATTGCTAATGAAAGTTTACTATACAAGTGCCGCATCGCGCATATGAATTTCATTGATTGTTCTTCATCGCGCTGCTTCTGACAATTGGGTACAGTATGTGTTACGACCGCATTTGAAAATGAGGCAAATCCTTGCTCCTGAATGATCTCACGCACTATCTTGACGAGTACCTCAGCACAAATGAATTCACCGACTACCCTGGGGCGTACAATGGCCTTCAAGTTGAGGGAACTAGAAACATTCGCCGGATTGCCCTGGCGGTCGACGCGTGCACGTTCACGGTTGAGGCTGCGATAGCCGCGGATGCCGATCTGGTGCTGGTCCATCATGGTCTCTTCTGGGGATGGAATCCGCCGATTACCGGCAGGAAATTTGATCGGATTGCGCCGCTGATACGCGCAGGAGTTGCGCTCTACTCTTCCCACCTGCCACTCGATGCCCATCCGGAAGTCGGCAATAATCACATTCTCGCGCGACTTTTGGGTCTAACGGTGACGGGAAGTTTTGAGAATCGTTACGAGAAACCAATTGGGGTCGTGTGTCAGAGCGAGATTTCAAGAACAGAATTAATGAACCGGATTACCGGCTGGCTGGGCAAAGAACCATGGTCTGCGCTGTGTGGACCGGAAACGGTTACTTCAGTTGGGATTATCACCGGAGGCGCGGGGAGCAGTATTGCAGCCGCAAAGATAGCCGGTTGCGACTTCTTCATTACAGGCGAAGGCGCTCAGCACACCTATTTTGATGCAGAAGAGCTGAGTATGAACGTCGTCTATGCCGGGCACTATGCCACGGAAACAGTCGGGGTTCAGGCGCTTGGGGAGCATCTCACGCAGCAGTTTGGCGTGGAGTGCTTCTTCATCGATCATCCGACGGGATTGTAAGCCTATTCAGTTCGCGGACTATTCACGGCATCAAGTTGGCGTTGTAGATCCTCGATCTTGTGCAACAACTCGAAGATGATCTCCACTCCTGCGAGGTTCACACCCATCTCCTGCGTAAATCGTCGAATCTGCTGCAATCGCGCGATGTCCAGGTCAGAGTAAAGCCTGTTCTTGTTGTTCACCCGCTTCGGCAACACGAGCCCTAATCGCTCGTAGAGCCGAACAGTCTGCGGGTGCAGTCCGGTCAACTGCGAGGCAATGCTAATCATATAGACGGGCTCTTCAGGGTCTCTTACACTCATGTCCATGTGTCCTGTCCCCACCATGGGACGCGATTAAGAACGAATTGGATCTTTTCGACTGGCTGCAAATTCCTTGAGGATTTCGCGCTCTCGATCCGACAATTGTTTTGGTACGGTGATGCGAACCACTGCGTAGAAATCGCCTTTTTTCTTACCATCCGACGTCGGCGATCCCTGGCCCGCAATGCGAATCTTCTGTCCGCTCTGCACTCCTGCCGGAATATTGAGCGTCTTCAGTCCTCCGATTGTATCTACGTGGGCGTCGCCACCCAGCGCCGCAACCGTAAACGGAACATTGATGTCGGCATAGATATCGTCGCCAAGTCGGGTGAAGAGGGCGTGCGGTTTTATGACTATACGCAGATAGAGATCGCCACGCCGACCCGTTGAACCCGCAGCCCCCTGCCCTGCTAATCGAAGGCGCTTGCCCTCTGAAATACCGGCCGGAATCTTCACAGTAACCTGTCGAGCAACTTTCACACGACCCCTACCCTTGCATTCTGGACAGACGCCTCGCAGTATAAATCGACCCTTCGGATCTCTCGCTTGACCTGACCCGTCGCATGCGGGGCACATATCTTCCAGATTGAAATTCTGGACCCGTTCGCCGCCGCGGACGGCTTCTTCTAAGGACAGTTCCAACGCAAACTCAATGTCCTCGCCCGTGGTGTCCTGGCGTTCTGTACGAACCTTGCCACCAAAGAAGGTCTCGAACATATCCTGCAGACTTCCAAAATCCTGGAAGTCGCCGCCGGAGAATCCCTGTTGACCTGTTTGCCATCCACCCTGAGGTTGTGGACCACTGTAGGCTTTCCACTGATCGCCAAATTGATCGTACTTCGCGCGCTTTTCGGCGTCCGAAAGGACCTCGTTGGCTTCACTGATCTCTTTGAATTTGGCTTCAGCAGTCTCGTCACCGGGGTTAACGTCCGGATGGTATTTGCGAGCGAGCCGTCGGTATGCAACCTTGATCTCGCGTTCATCGGCCGTTTTAGGTACGCCGAGAATCTTATAGTAGTCTTTGTATTCGGGTTGTGGCACGGTCGCACCTTGACTGACTGGAGGTTATGGAAAAATAGAATCTGGTCTGCCCCCGTCACGCTACGAGACGGGGGCAGAGGTTGATCAGGATTTGAACTCGGCGTCGATCACGTCATCGCCGTGTGCTTTGGCAGTAGTTTCGTGTTCAGGCGCCGCTTCCGTGTGATGCTCACCTTCCGGAGGAACTCCGCCAGCTGCGCCCGCCGCTTGCGAATAGAGCAGTTCGGAGAGCTTGTAAGCCGCCGCCCGAAGGGTATCGGTGTCCGTCTTGATCTGCTCGGTTTCGCCGCTTTCGAGGGACTTCTTCAGCGTCTGGATTGCATTCTCGATCTCAAGCTTCTGATCACTTGGGACTTTGTCGTCAAGTTCCTTCAACTGCTTCTCGGTCTGGTAGACAAGTGCGTCGCCATGGTTCTTGGCTTCTGCGGCTTCCTTGAACTTGCGATCCTCTTCGGCGTGCGAAGCGGCTTCGTTCACCATTCGGTCGATATCGCCCTTGTCCAGGTTCGATGCGCCCGTAATAGTAATTCGCTGCTCTTTGCTCGTCGCACGATCCTTTGCAGAGACGCTCAGGATTCCATTGGCATCAATGTCAAAGGTCACTTCAATCTGCGGAATACCCTTCGGAGCCGGCGGAATTCCCGCAAGCTCGAAGTTGCCCAACAGTTTGTTAAGGGCGGCCATTTCGCGCTCGCCCTGGTAGACCTTTACATGTACAGATGCCTGAGAGTCTTCAGCGGTGGAGAACACTTCCGACTTTTTGGTCGGGATGGTCGTGTTTCGCTCGATCAACTTGGTCATGACGCCACCGAGGGTCTCGATCCCGAGGGAGAGTGGCGTAACGTCGAGAAGAACAACGTCCTTCACTTCGCCACCGAGCACCCCAGCCTGAATGGCCGCGCCGATAGCAACGACTTCATCCGGATTTACACCCTTGTTCGGGTCTTTGCCGCCGCCCAGCTTCTTGACCAGCTCGTAGATCATCGGCATTCGAGTAGAACCACCCACGAGCACGATCTCATCGATATCCGAAGATTTGATCTTGGCATCTTTGATGGCCGACGTGAACGGCTTTACGCATCGCTCAACAAGGTCATGGGTCAACTCTTCAAACGTGGCGCGCGTCAGGTTCATATCCAGGTGGACCGGGCCATCGGAGTTCGCGCTGATAAACGGCAGGTTGATGTTGGTGCTCACGACATTCGAGAGTTCGATTTTTGCTTTCTCTGCCGCTTCACGAAGTCGCTGCATCGCCTGCTTATCTTTCGACAGGTCGATTCCAGTGTCTTTCTTAAAGGTTGTCGCGATGTGATCCACAACTCGCTGATCCCAATCGTCGCCACCAAGTTTGGTGTCACCGGAGGTCGATTTCACTTCAAAGACACCGTCGCCAACTTCCAGCACGGAGACGTCAAACGTTCCTCCGCCGAGGTCGAAGACGAGAATAGTCTCGTTCGCCTTTTTGTCCAGGCCATAGGCAAGGGCTGCGGCTGTCGGCTCGTTGATGATTCGCAGAACGTTCAATCCGGCGATCTCGCCAGCATTCTTCGTTGCGGTTCGCTCAGCGTCGTTAAAGTAGGCCGGAACGGTGATGACCGCAGAGTCGACCTTTTCGCCGAGGTAAGCTTCGGCATCTGCCTTCAACTTCTGAAGGATCATGGCAGAGACTTCTTCCGGCGTATATTTCTTATCGTCAATATCGATGGTCTTGTGCGTGCCCATCTGTCGCTTGATCGAGATGATGGTGCGGTCCGGGTTTACGACAGCCTGCCGTTTGGCGCTCGTACCAACCAGGCGCTCTCCGGTCTTGCTAATTCCTACGACGGATGGCGTGGTTCGACTGCCTTCCGAATTTGCGATAACGGTCGGTTCGCCGCCCTCAAGGACGCACACCACCGAGTTCGTTGTT
>JBDUAM010000350.1:0-2847 GCA_040004655.1 Chthonomonadales bacterium
CTTATTTCAAAGTATTTGAGCAAATGGTTGCCGTACAGATTGAAGCGGGGATTTATGCGCCAACGTTGAAGCGTGGTTTAATCACTAATAAAGTCGTAGGGCGAATTATCGGAAGATGGGTGCCAGTATTTGGTTGGGTGATACTCGGTTATGACCTTAATCAGTTTTTGCTTTGCATGTATGAATGCGACCCTGGTGATCCAAATAAAATTGGATCGTCCTATAAATATCAAATTAGAAAGGAATATGATTGACAAGGTGTATCGTACTGACGGAATGTTGGAAACGATATGGAGGTAACGCTACGAACTAACCGATATTAACCATGCCCTCCCTATGCGATTAACACACTGCGAATAATCGGTACAGCATCTCGAGGGCGGGTGGCGCTATTGACTCGGAGAAGTTCGCGGTCGTAAAACAGTATGTTTGGCGGAATGCTGTGTACGGTCAAGTTTATTCTCAGTCTTATGGAGATAATTAAAGCTGCGACCCTGTATACACGTTTTGGGAGCTTTTTTATGGACTCAGTCAACGGTAGCGCTCATTCTGAAAGTTTGGAAATCAGGGTCAAGGAGTTTCTTGCCGAGTACCTTGACGAGCCAATCGCCAAGTTTCAAAACCATTGTCGGATTGAAGAGGATCTAAATTATACTGGATCAGATGCGGCAGAACTAATAGATGCATTTGCAATCTATTTCGAAGTAACCCTGGAAAACTTAGATTTTCATAAACATTTTGGACCGGAGGGCTGCAACCCATTCTGGCTCTTATTGCCACCTATTTGGCTCAAGGATCATGGAAAGTATCCTGTAACGGTTCAACATTTAATTAATGTTGCTGAGGCAAAGGCGTGGTTTGAGCCGCCCAAGGTGGACGGGTGATATATTGCATCTACGGATAGAGAATCAATGAGTCACTATGATGGATACTAATTTCAACATGCGTGTCATGGACCCATGATCCAGTCAATCGCCGAGTTGCAAAACAAGATGTGAATGGGATACTCATTGGAAGTCCGGCTTAGTAGAATAGGGAAAAAGAGAGTCTCTTCTGGAGATTTTCCGTTGAACTAAAAGTCATGTTGAAATGGGATAAAAATTGTCAACACAAAACGCGAGCACAATTCGTACCAATGGAGGATTTGCAAATGTCGACTGATCCAGCAATCGTGTTGACGACCGTTGTTTACGAACGCGCCAATGGCAAAGAGTATACGGGACGTCTCCTTTCCATGACGACAAATTCTAAGACCAACTTGACAACTTTCACGTACGATATGCCTCCCAAACCGAAGGCTGACAAGGTGGAACGCAATGATCAAGAAATTCCATCGAGAACTACGACATACACATACTATTGGGAGAACGGAAACCTGAATCTCAAACAGATTGACGAAACGTGATACTCAATTGGATATCAAGTAATCCCGCCTGGTGAGTTGCCCAGGCAGTGCTACTTGCGGAGTGGCCCTAAAATCAACCTGAACATCCCAGCACCTGTGACTTGAATCACGGGTGCTTCAACCTCCGGAAGGAGTGAAGCAACAATGGCCACTCAAATTGCCGTTTGCCTGCTAATTCACGATGACACATCGTTCTTAAAATATGCACTTGCTGATTTCCCCGCAGGTGTTGATAGATTTGCCTTCATCAGCCGCGTTCCATGGCATGAAATGGTCGGTGATTGGGAAGGCACGGTTCGTGAAGCTGTTAAGGCAGGAGCCAAGGTCGTTGTGGGCGACCGGCCATCCGAGCTAGAGCATCGCCTGGCTAGCTATTCCGCCTTACAAGATCGTGGCTATACTCATGCCCTCATTCCAGATGGTGATGAGATCATTGAACCTGCCCTTCTTGCCAACCTCATCAATATTGCTGAACACGATCTTGCCGACCGAGTCTACGTGGAGTGGGATACGTATTGGAAGTCTCCAGAGTACGTCATCCGTCCCCGTGAACGCTTTTCTCCCTGTATTCTCATAAAGCTTGGTGTGGCAATACCTGTTGGCGGTCGCAATTTTGAAGGGGGCCGTCAGCTCTTTCTATCCCAGGATTACGGCATTATTCACCACCTCTCCTATGCCGGGTCAGATGAACGCATCAAACGCAAGATTGAGACCTGGGGACATGCCAACGAAGTCATCCCCGGCTGGTGGGACCGAGTATGGAAACGATGGGACGATGATAAACTTCAGCGCAATATCCACCCCACGCATCCAGAAGCCTACGGATTTGCCGAGAGAATTCATGTACCTGAGATTCTCAAGCCTGTTTTCGAAACGTGCTTCCCCGATGAGGCCAGCAGACAACCTGATGAGCTGGCCGTACCTCGTGGCGCCTCACCCATTTCCATAATAATTCCGGTCTACGGCGGCTCAGAGGACCTGGAACGGTGTCTTGCGAGCATTGTGCCATTGAAGGCGCTTGTCCGTGAAGTCATTGTGGTGGACAATGCCTCCCCAGATGATTGTGTAGCTGTAGCAAAGAGCTTTGACGGCGTCACAGTCATTGAGAACAGCGAGAACCGTGGTTTTGCCGCAGCATGTAATCAGGGAGCAGCCATTGCAAACAGTGATCAACTCCTTTTCCTCAACAGCGACACCATCGTTCCTGGTATTGGCCTCCAGCGATTGATGGAGTCGTTGACTGCTTCAGGTTCCATCGCGGCAGCGGGCCCCTTAACCAATCGAGCGGGCCACGGTCAGCAGATTAACGTCACCTACACTTCTCTGGATACGATGGATCTCTTTGCTGAGGACTTTGCCAACAGGTCAGAAGCCATGTTCCCGGATGTTGAACGAGATATGCTCGTAGGTTTCTGTCTACTTGTTCGACGCAGCGTATTTGA
>JBDUAM010000553.1:0-9533 GCA_040004655.1 Chthonomonadales bacterium
GACGGAAGACAAGACAGAAAGGAATCCAAAGACGAACATCGTGCTTAAGGTCTTCAAGTCGTGAAACTCCTGAGGGCTAGGGTATAGCGTAAGTTTGGTTTCGTCACTTGTTTCTCCTGCACCCGTAGCAGGTAAACATAATTCAAAAATGGAATTCCAGAGGGATACTTCAGGAGGTTGCCAAATGCGTTTGCAGAACATTCTCAAAGCTTGGTTTGTCATGTCGGTAATTTCATCCCCTGTTTTCGCGCAGGACAATTATCAGCTTGGACCAGATTCTATGCCCAAAGCTGATGTACAAAAAGGAACCACAACACATTACACATGGACAAGCACCGTCTACCCCGGCACCGTTCGAGATTACTGGGTATACGTTCCGGCTCAATACGATGCAACAAAAAGGACCTGTGTCATGGTCTTTCAGGACGGCGGCGGATATCAGGATTCTAATGGCGGTTGGCGTGTGCCAGTCGTGTTTGACAATCTTATTGCAAGTCACGAAATGCCTGTGACAATTGCCATCATGATTAATCCGGGCGTCGTACCACCGGCAAATGCAAACGCCCTGCCACGCTATAACCGAAGCGTGGAATACGATACGCCATCAGGCAAATACGCTGATTTTCTTGAACAAGAAATATTGCCAGAGGTCAGCAAGAAGTACAACCTGAGTCAGAATCCGAATGACCGGGCTATTTCCGGTGGAAGTTCCGGCGGAATTTGCGCTTTCACCACCGCCTGGGAGCGACCCGATCTTTTTAGCAGAGTCGTCAGTTTCATTGGAAGCTTCACGAACCTGCGCGGGGGTCATACATTTCCGGCGTTAATCAGGGAGACAGAACCGAAACCACTCCGCATTTTCCTGCAGGACGGTTCAAATGATCAGGACATCTATTCCGGAAGCTGGTTCATTGGAAATCAGGATGTCTACGCTGCGCTCAAATTCGCTCGGTATGACTGCAAGTTTGAAATTGGAACCGGCAGTCACAGCGGTCGACACGGTGGCGCTATCCTGCCCGATGCCCTCCGTTGGGTATGGAGAGGCTATCCTGCGCGCATTGAACCGCCTACGACCACCCCGCAGCCGATCCTAAATATTGTCGATACAAACTCCGAATGGACCGGTTTGTACTTCCATCAAACTGAAGCAAAGAGGCAGGTGGATTTGTATCCTTCTACTTTCGCAGTGGACAAAGAGGGTGATGCGTACATCTCCCTAAATGACCTGCGATGCATCTTGAAAGTCTCATCAACAGAAAAGCCATATACGTTTTTTTCAGACATTGATGTCACGTCCGTTGCAATGGGACCGGACGGACTTCTCTACGCAGCAGACATCAAAAAAA
The DNA here is from genome assembly GCA_040004655.1 of Chthonomonadales bacterium. Classification (GTDB taxonomy): domain Bacteria; phylum Armatimonadota; class Chthonomonadetes; order Chthonomonadales; family CAJBBX01; genus JBDUAM01. Next base: position 1,347 of record JBDUAM010000553.1, read on the forward strand.
GACGCATTGTAAAAATTGATCAGAATCGCGGAGATGTGGGGTCGATAGATAACCTACCTTGCAGATCCATTGCCATTGATCATCAGAGAGTTATCTACGCTCTGCAGGATTCCGGAACAATTGTACGCATCAATGGTAAACAGAGAACTACATTTAAGACAGGCATAGTCAATGCCAGGTCCATCCAATTGTCCCCTGACCAGACCTTACTCATCGTCACGCAGTTAAACCCCTCAAACAACGCATGGTCCTACCAGATCGGAGGCCCCAAAGGTTTGCAGCACAAAGAGATGTTTTACGACATTCATGTGCCGTACACCCATCCCAACTCACCTGTAGGCGGCATGTGTGTGGATGCAAATGGATGGTTGTACGTTGCTACCGAAATGGGAATTCAGATGATTGATCAAGCCGGCCGCGTCAATGGAATCATGGTCGGGCCAGAGCGAAAACCCATCCGAGCTGTAGTTTTGGGCGGGCCAAATTCAAGCAAGATGTACGTGGAAACCACGAAAGGCGTATACGTTCGGGACACCAAAGCTCGTGGCGTGTACTCCTGGATGCCACCCGTTAAACCGGCTAGTCCCAGACTGTAACCGTGCCACAAATGTACGCGACCCCATCCATTTGGACGGGGTCGCTTTCGTACTAATTACCTTGACCTAAATTAATCGCTGAAGCTTACCGGTGCTATCCCCGATGTGATCAGCATTCACACCCATTCGGTCGAGCATTGAGAGGAAGAGGTTGGTCATCGGCGTGTTGTTGTCATACTTGACATGCCGACCTGACTTGATTGTTCCAGCCCCCTTGCCAGCAAGGAGAATGGGCAGATCGTCGTGATTGTGTCGATTACCGTCGCTGATGCCTGCACCGTAGACGACCATGGAGTTATCCAGAAGGGTTCCTTCCGGCTCTTGAATGCTTTGCATCTTCTCCAGCATATAGGCGAGGTTGGACACATGGAAGTGATTGATCTCACGCAACTTTGCCTGCTTCTCCGGTTTAGATTCGTGATGCGAAAGATCATGGTGACCTTCCGCGATATCGATCATCTTGTAAGGTCGATTGCTGCCGTCATTCGCAAACATGAAGGTGGCAATTCGAGTCAGGTCAGACTGGAATGCCAGAATCATCATGTCGGCCATCAGTCGAAGATGTTCACCATAATCAGATGGAATACCCTTCGGACTGACCGCAAGCGCAGCGGCGTCATTGTTGGCTTTCTCAACTCGTGCAAGTCGCTCTTCGATTTCACGAACGCCAGCAAAGTACTCATCCACTTTTCGTTGATCATGCATTCCCAATTGGGATTTCAGTCGCGTGGCGTCTTCGGATACAAAATCGAGAATACTCTTTCGATATAGAGCTTTCTTCGCCTTCATTTCTGCGGTCTCATTCGGATCACTGCCTGCAAACAGTCGCTCAAATACCAGGCGTGGATTGACTTCCTTTGCGACGGGAGTTGCATCCCCACGCCAGGAGATGCTTGAAGAGTATGCACAGCTATATCCGCTGTCACAGTTGCCAGCCATGGCGCCACGCTCACATCCAATTTCAAGCGAAGCGAATTTTGTATAGTGTCCGACGCTCTGTGCAGCCAACTGATCGACGGAAATGCCGTTCTTGATATCTGCGCCAGCTGTCTTTCGCGGATGGCATCCGGTTAGCCACGCGGCAACAGATCGAGCGTGGTCCCCTGCCCCATCTTGAAGGGCAAATGCGTTGTGTTGGGACAATCCAGAATATACAGAGACGGAGTCCTTGACCTTCTGAAGAGGTTGCAAAATATATGGCAGATCAAATGCGCCTTCAGTCGCTGGTCGCCAATCCTTCATGTGAACGCCATTCGGAATAAACACGAAAGCCATTCTGTTGGTGCGAACTTTGGCGGCCGCCGAGGCGAGCACCTTCGTGGGAATCATGGCTTCGAGCATTGGAAGGGCCATCGCCGTTCCAACGCCCCGAAGAAATGTCCGGCGGTCAATCATTGAATCATATCGACTTCTCATTTTTGGCCTCCATCACCACGACGCATCAGGAAGGGATCGCTCTTCACGACACCCAACACAATCGCAGAAAACTTGTATTTGTCCGCAGCTGCACTCTTTACGATACTATCGACAGAACACCTATCATAGTACTCTAAACCTCGCCCGAGTGAATACGTCATCAAGCGATCTGTGAAGTTCTTAACGAATTTGACCTTCAAACCGAGCAGAATGTTACGTAATTGTGCCGGTCCTTCAAACTTCTGCCCGGATGGCAACACGCCTGATGCGTCGACTTTCGCAGCACCATCCATTGTTCGCCATTGCCCGACGGCGTCAAAATTCTCAAGGCCAAAGCCCAGTGGATCCATTTTGGCGTGACACGACGCACAGGATGGGTCTTTGCGATGCAGTTCCATTCGTTGCCGCAACGTAGCCGTTGGATCAGCTCCACCTTCAGCCTTCAATTCCGGTACGCCCGGAGGTGGAGGTGGTGGCGGAGTGCCCAGAATCTCTTCAAGTATAAATTTGCCGCGCTTTACCGGTGAAGTTCTCGTTGGATTACTCGTTACGGTTAGGAGGCTACCCTGTGTAAGGATTCCTCCACGCTCCGACGACGCGAGCGCAACTTTCTGGAATTCAGAGCCTGAGATACCGGTAATACCATAATGCTTTGCCAGGCGGTCATTCAGGTATGTGTATTGCCCGTCGATGAAATCGACAACGCTCTTGTCACTCTTAAATATCTCTTGACAGAATAGTTCGGTTTCCGTTCGCATGGCTGTCCGCATGTCATCGTTGAAATCCGGGAATCTCTTGGTATCCGGGTTAACAACTGACATGCTCCTCAAATGCAGCCATTGCGAAGCGAAATTGTCGACCAACGCACGAGACCGAGTGTTCTTCAGCATCCTTCGAGTTTGGGCTTCCAGCACATTCGGGTGATGAAGTTGACCAGCTTTGGCCGTTTTGTACAGCTCTTCGTCTGGAGTACTGCTCCAGAGGAAGTAAGAGAGTCGACTTGCGAGTTCAAAATCGTTTATCGGGTGGCTAAACGATGCATCATTCGGCTTCGGATCAATCTCCACGTGAAAAAGGAAGTTCGGCGATACAAGGCATGCCTGTAAACCTATTTGGACAGACTTGTCATACCCCTCGCCTTGCGCCATGCCAAGATCGAATACCTTTAAAAGGCGTTCGAGTTCAGCAGGCTTAACCGGTCGACGCCATGCATGTTCGGCAACGTTAGATAGCGCCTTCGAGGCGGCGCTTCTCTCTTCACCTGCTGCAGGTTCCGTTGGAATGACGCGCAGATGACTCGTCGGCATGGGTTCTGGTCGTTCTTTGAATGGACCAATGATATCAAAATGATCGATTACAAGGTTACGGTCTCGGTTCTTTGGATCAGGATCATTCGCGTTATAATAGTCGTTCAAGAAAGCTGCCGCGACTTTTCGTTTGCCGGCATAAAGGTGAGTTCTAATCTCAAACGATTGCCCGGGTGCAGCGGCAGCCTTTACGTCAACCGTCTTCATCACCGTTCCGCCGAGTGAAATGGACATCTTCGCCAATTCGGGTCCAGCTTGCTGTCCCCAGGCGGTAACGCGAATGATGTAATCGCCAGCTTTCGGGAAAACGTAGTCTGTCCCAAGATCGCCGTTGCTTCCAAGGACCATCGCCTGACCGAGCGGATTAGCCTGAGTAATGGAGCTTGTAAGCTTAGAGCCTGGGAGCATTACTGGGGGCGCAGCTGGCTCTTCAGTCCAGATTACTGCCTTTGACACCTTTTCAGCCGCTGCGATATACTTTTCCATGAGAATGGGAGACACCGAAAGCACGTCTCCGATGTTGTCAAAGCCATAGCCAACATCGTCGGATGGGAAATCATCCGCAGGTCGAATGGTGATGCCAAAAAGGTCGCGAATAGTGTTGTTATACTCTTCGCGGTTCAATCGGCGAAGTGTAATTCTGCCTGGATCTTTGATCGCACATTCAGCGGAGCTGAGGGTAGATTCGACCCAATTGACAATTCTTGATCGCTCAGCATCTGTAGGCTGAGCAGCGCCTTCCGGAGGCATTCGCTTGCTCTGAATGTTCTCCGTGCACTTTTCCCAGGTGTCGCGACCCTTTATCACATGGGCGACATCCTTGTAAGTGGAGAAATTAATTCCAGCAGTTTGAATAGCGGCGCCATGACATGTTCCGCAATACTTAAGCATAAGGGGCAGGATATCTTTGGCGTATTGAACCCCTGACCTGGTCTTGGAAATTGTGGTTGCCTTGGAGGATTTACTCGTCTGCGTCACCTGAATAGGTGCCGCAACATTACCCGGCGTTAACCTTGGCGCAACTGCCGCTGCGCCGAGAATAGCTGTGAGAGACACACCAAAGAAGACCAGCGGAACGACGGAAGAACTCGACTTCATCAAAACTCCTATAAAACTATTAAAGCGGTCGATCTTCCTCGATCGGTTTATCGGTTGGTAAAACGGTTAACATACCTATTACCGAAGGATAGTCGTCGACGACTGCCTCCACAAGGCATATTATCGGCGGCAACTTGGCGTCCCGCTTCATGAACGGCTGTGTGTTGTTACCGTCTGGTCGAATGGTTAGAGTGATCTCTTCTTTACCTGGCCCAATTGTTTCCTGATTGGCGACCCATCCTGAAGGTAGACCCACTACCCTGATAAGTACGTTCGATTTGAAGCCTGCCTTGCGAACGAGTGAAACTTTGAGTGGCAAGCCCAGTTTCGGATGAACTCGAATAGGACCGGGATCGAGCACGCTCGCGACAAACTCCGCTTGAGGTCGAACGCTCAATATACATTGTGATCGGTCAATGTACCTCGGGTTATTGTTCAGAAGGTATGTTTCTTGAGGTCGAGCCGTTGATCTGTTCCATCCACCTTCTTCGTTCTTCGCTGAGGTAATAATCCTAATTGGCCGATCCTCAACAATTGCGCCTGGTTCGCATTCGAAAACTATGTAGCCCTCATTGCGATCCGGCGGTATAATTACCGGCTTTGCAGTCACGCCAGGAGGTAAATCTTCCGCTACGATTTGGATAACTCCTGCTGCCCTGTCTCTACGGTTGATGCGAACTTCCGCTGCAGTTGTCATTCCCGGCCTAACGGTTATGCAATCAGGTCGCACAACGGAATGAACGGTGGCTCCGGCCTGCCGTGCCTCAATATAGAATACGTTTTCAGGTGATGACTTCATTCCCGCATCATCCATTTTGACCTGATAGGACTGACCGGCTACTAATTTCACAACCCCTCTACCTTCGGATTGAATACGCCCAATAACTTGACCCTTATCATTCAATATTTGGGCAGATGGAGAATAGGGTGATCCCAGCCGAGATGCAAAAACTTCGAATTCGTAGTTACCCGCAGTATTGCAAACGGCGCTAAAAACCGGTGGTTTGCCCTGTCGATCAACTTTGCCAGTAAATCCGCACGGGAAGACCGTTGATTTTGAAACTTCATCATCTTGATGAACTACATTGAGTGGTGTAACAAATATTTGTTGCGAGCCCATTGGTGTGGGGACAGTCGTAATACCCCACTGTACTTCAGGGCTCACTTCACAATCATCCGTGTTCTTGGCAATGTTCTTACCGATAATACGCAACAAGGTCTTTTTACCGCCCTGTACGGCGGGCGGATACGCCACGGTATCATAAGAAACCGTTCCCATGGCAAGGCGATAAACGCTACCCGGATTTCCTCGACCAAGTAAATCTCGTACCTCAAGTGTATAGGTACCGGCCGCTGGAGCCGTCCAGTCGATCAGTGGATCGAGGTCAAAATACCCGTGGCTCTCCGCAATCTCTTTTCCGGTAGCATCGTAGAGTCGCAAGTTGGGATTGAAGAACATTTGCGATGACTCATTGAACCTGTATCCCTTGAGGTTAAAGACTATTCGTTCGCTCTGTTTTGCTTCAAACCGATAGTAATGACGTTCTGAATTACCGGTAAGAGAACCATTTGCCACGCATGGAAGCTTGATGTCCTGAGGGCTATCGATCTTTCCGGGGAACCCGAGAATTTCTTGCAGATTTCCAACTTCAAACAGGCACGCCGTTGATGCACCCTTGCTGTTTGCAAGTCGAATTTCCCGCAATCCAGGAACTACATCCGCGTCAATTTTGATTTTGGCCGTCAACCGACCTGCACGGGCCATACCTTGTAGGTATGAACTAACGTTTTTAGACTCGTCTGGCGAAAGTGGCGCCTGACGAACTCGAACCATGCGGTCCACGGTATCGGCCCATTGCTGCGGGGTCATACTTCGGTTTGCAGGGGATCGCAATTCGTGGCACGTTCCGCACTTGGACTGAAAAACAGGTTTGAATTGTTCATCCGGTTTTGTGATGCCCGGATCTACAATCCCAGACAGGCCCGGACCGTTAACAAGGACCTTGTCTGCACCAGTGAGGTTTGATCCGCGGACTTCAACCTCAATAGTCTGCCCGGCTTTGCCACCGATGGGGAAGAACGTGTTGATGCGCGGTATCTGGGAAATTGCAGAAACCGATAGCGATAACAGAGTAGTTGCTGTAATCAGCCTGTAGATTGCTTTCATGTTCTTTTCTTGTTTGGTTTGGAATTAGTTTTGGCAGGTGGCTGAGCACGTTTCGGCAACGACGGCAAAACAATAGTTGTGAGCAAAGCATCTTTGTCCACTTCCCAGACCCACACTGTTCCCTGTCGCCCACCGCTTGCACCAATAGATCCCGTCGTATTCAGCGCTACAGCATAAATGGGTTGAGTCGCGTCATGAAAAAGTTTTCGACGATTTCCATTTTCTGAATCCCACACGGCAGTTTGCGTATTTTCACCACCGGTTATAAATCGCTTCAGATCACCCGATGCTGCGAGGCAGTTTACACCGCCATCATGGGCATCTATTTGCCTAAACTTGTATCCGCCCCACTGCTGGGTTTTCTGATTTTTATACACTTGCCACCAGTAGACTCGGCCATCCAGAGATGATCCGATAAATTGCGTACCATTGGGCAAGAATGCGAGGCCCGTAATGCCGGCTTCTGCGGTGTCAAAGTTTACGAGTGGTTTACGTGTTTTTTCATCCCAGACTTTTACCATTTTGTCCATGCCACCTGTTGCAAACAGACCAGTATCATTAATCGGATACGCAACTGCCGTTACACGACCGTTATGTTCATCCAAAACCTGACTGTCTGTCGAAGGAGGATAAGTTATGCATCGGACTTTGTTATCATTCGCTCCTACCAACATTGCCGTGCCATTCTTGGAAAACGCGATGGATTCAATCGTGTCTTGCTGTAATTTGAGCGCGGTCGGAGGGGCATCAGAAGCGACTGTCCAGAGCAACAATGTTCCTGATTCGGAAGCCGTACCGCAACCAATCGCAAGGACCGTGCCATCTGGTTTCCACGCGAGAGATCGAACGGTATCTTCCACTTTTGTATAGGAAGACAGAAGCTGCCAATCTACCGTGTTGTAAATAAGAACTTGCCCGGAAGTCCCGATAGCCAGCCGCGTGCCATCAGGGCTAAATGAGATGGCGGTTACCGCCACCGGCGTGTCAGAAAGGGCTGGCCCCGCTCCAAACATGAATGAGGCCAGCACCATTGTGGCGACAATAGCGATTGCGCTGAATCGGATATTCATCTTACAAATTCTTGCTATTATCACCGTTTGCAATTTCTTGTTAAGCCAGCGCTTTTCGAATCGGGTTGCCACCACGAGAGAGCGTAATACGGACTCCTTCGGGTGAGGCGATGCTCTGCGTATAGTCAATTCCGAGGCACTGATAGATCGTTGCAGAGATATCTTCCGGTCGAGTTGGGTCACTTACCGGTTCCATACCTCTGGCATCCGATGCGCCGACGACCGTTCCCCCCTTGATACCGCCGCCGGCAAGCATCATGGAGAATACGCGCGGGTAATGATCTCGGCCGCCGTCTTTATTTATGATCGGGGTTCGTCCGAATTCACCCATCACGATTACAAGCGTTCGCTTCAAGAGGCCACGGCTGTCCATATCCCCAATGAACGTCGCAAGGGACTTGTCAAAGTTAGGCAGCACGCCGTATTGCAGTGAGTTGAAGATGTTGTTATGGTTATCCCACCCGCCAAGGGTAACGGTGGTAAACCGGACACCCGCTTCGATCAATCGTCTAGACAGCAACAGGCTCTGACCG
>JBDUAM010000447.1:0-2844 GCA_040004655.1 Chthonomonadales bacterium
CATTTATCGCGGCAGGGATTGAATTGAGGATTGAAGATGATTTTCAGGAGGGCTTTGGCGGCGGACCATGGGGGAGTGCGGGCAGATTTTTCAGACAAGTAGCCGGGATCGTGTGCGTAATCGCGACGATGAAGGCTGTTTGAAACGAATCGACTTCAGGCAGAATGGCCGGAGGTTGGACACCGGGAGCAAAAGACTTTGAGCTGCCGGTCTTTTCACACTGTGCCTTGAGAAAGAGCTGTCCTAATTCCGTGCTTGCGGGTTTGCAGCAGCATGCTTTGCCGCTGCCGCAATGCGAGCAGATGCACGATTCGTGCGTTTCTGTACTGGCAGCAGCTTTTGCCGGTAAGTTGAAATCTATTCCGCCGACAATGAGCGTCAGCAGGATTAGAATCGGCAGTATTCTGGTTCGAAATCGAATAGTCATAAGTTAAGGGTGCATGCTTTCAAGCACCCCTATCTTACCAGATTCAGAACTCCAGCGTCAGTTGGTCCGAGCGGATTTGCGTCGATACGCGAGTAATCCACCGAGGCCGATAACGCTGGTCAAGAGCATCGACCAGAAGGATGGCTCCGGAGCGGAGGTAATAGCAACTCGACTCAGGTTGAACGAGCCTCGTGCGCTTGTAGTATCATCGCCAAAGAAGAGAAAATTTGGCGTGTTGTAGATGGCGGGTCCGCCGGTATAGTTCTTAAGCGTCCCTGTCATGGCGGCGGTAGAACTGCCGTTAACATAGAGTCTGTAGCTGGAACCATTCACCAGCAGGTCGTAGCGGATTAATCCTGCTGATCCCGTTCCAGTGGTCGTGGTATTCATGAATGCGCGGTCAAGAACCGTGTCGTGAACGAAGAGCGGGCTCTGTTCTTGAGTCCAGACTTCATTGTTCCAGAAGGTGAGTTCCACGCCGAGGTGATCGGCGCCGAGTGCGATGACGCTGACGCCGCCGCGATCCGAAAGACCATCGGCATTTTTGTCGCCAGTCGGATTGCTATGATCTTCCGCAGTTACCTGCATGTCGAAGCGAAGGTTCCAGCCCAGAGACGCGAAGAGAGCGGTCGGGGTATTTCGAGCGTATCCGGCCTGAAAAGCATCGTTAGCGGTCGTGCTTAGGCCGGTAAATCCACTTCCACCGGGTGGAGTGACGCTTCCGGCGCCAGCAAAACTCCATCCCCAACTCACATCTGATGGGGTTACGTTTGATGCTCCGTCATAAAGAACGGTTGTCTGGCAGAGGGCGGGCTTGGCAAAAAAGGACAATACTGCGGTAGTGATCGCTGCTCGGCAAAGCAGGGATTTCATGAGTTGCTCCAATATGGGAAATTTGTCCTGTAATCATTCATGTTTTGGCTCCGGTTTCCCTTCATGTCAATTATTATGGTTGAACCTAATTTGGCTGCGTGTGTTTGGCAGGGTAATCTTATGACCATTGTCGTATTTAGCGGCAGACCCGAAGTAAGCAAAGGACGCAAAAATGAGTTCAGGCACAACATGCAAATATGTGGTCGGAGTGGACCTTGGTGGAACCAACGTTCGTGCGGCCGTGATTGGTGAGAATGAGAAGATTCTTGCGCAGGCGCATCATCCGAGTTATGCAAAGCTGGGCGCAGATCGGGTGATTGAAGCTTCGGTTGGAGTAATTTCTGAGGCTATAAAGGCAGCAGGACTGAAGGCTGAAGACATAGGCGCGGTGGGAATGGCTGTGCCCGGGCATATTGATACCGCGCGTGGAGTGATCAGGTGGTCGCCCAACTTTGGCGAGACCAAGGATGGCGCCTTCAACGTCTTTTTAAACGTGAAATTCACTCCCCTTATTTCGTCCCGACTTGGGCTGCCGGTGACCATGGGAAACGATGCCAACGTGGCCGCCCTCGGCGAGTATCGATATGGCGCTGGTCGCGACGTGAAGCACATGGTGATGTTCACGCTGGGGACCGGTATTGGCTCGGGCGTGATTATCAACGGCGAAGTTCTGATCGGCAGCACGGGTGGAGCGGTCGAGCTGGGGCATCACGTGATCGTTGCCGGTGGAGTGCGTTGCGGGTGTAGTACGTTTGGATGTATCGAGGCCTACTGCGGTCAGCACGCGATTGTTGAACGGGCATTGCGAGCGATGGAGAATGGTAGTTCAACATTGCTCAATGAAAAGCTAGGAAGTGACAAAGGAACTCTCACGCCAGAACAGATCGACGAGGCTGCACGAGCAGGGGATGCAGCGGCAATTGGAGTGTTTGAAGAGACCGGATACTATCTGGGAATCGGGATGGCGAACTCGGTGCACATCTTCAATCCGGAGATGATTGTGATCGGTGGCGGCGTGCGAAAGGCGACCGGGCTAATTGAATCAGCCAAGCGGAGCATGTATCGGCATACCATTGCCAGTCTGGTTTCAAACGTAGTGGTTGCAGAAGCGGGATTAGGCGGCGACGCAGGTGTGATGGGAGCTGCAGAGCTCGCGTGGAGGCTTGCCGGGGCTTAGGCGTTCTGCCAGAGGGCTTCCTTGATCCACGAGAGGTTCTCCAGCGGCATTAGTCCGTAATGGTAGAACTGGACTCCCTCGGCGCCTGCTTCTCGTACCGTTTGAACCCGATCTATCAATTCCTTACCAGTGTTCACGAAAGGGCTGACCGCCTGAATTCCGGCGTAGAGTGGGGTACTTCCCCGACGAACGGCAATATCTGAAATCGCGTTGTGGATATCAGTTGTGTCTTTTGCGAATGCCTGATGCAACAGAGTATCGGTGTATTCTCTGGCGCTACTGATGGTCAACCATGCCGGCGCGCCGGTCGTGAGTGGCTTACCCGTGATCATGACCGATAAGGTCTGCGGCTTCTTGATGGACCAAT
>JBDUAM010000119.1:0-2839 GCA_040004655.1 Chthonomonadales bacterium
TGTGGACTGGCCAACGCCGGATGGTCTTACGGCACTTCTGGCCATTGATCAGGAGTCGGCGCCAACTAACGATCTGTTCGGGCAGACGATCTTGCTCACGAAAGAGAAGGACAAAGATCTGCAAGCGGTCGAAGCATTTTCGCGCTCTGTGAAACGTGATCCTACTAATCCTATCTATTTTCAACACCTTGCTGATGCTCAGATGTTGAACGGAAACATGAAGGCTGCTCAAGTGTCTTTGGAGAGCGCATTAAAACTCAATCCCAATTTATCATATCCTTACCAGCGGCTTGCGATGGTTTATACTCGACTTGGAAATCGCACAAGGGCTAAACAGGCGGCAACGCTGGGTTCCCAGATGGAATTCAATGAGCAACAACTTAAGCGGCTTCAGGACGTCAGCCAAAAACACCCCGACGACGTCAAACTGCATATTTTGCTTGCAAACAGGTATCGCGATCTGCGAAAGGTGAACCAGGCAAGAGATGAGTATTTGCTTGTATTGAAACTTGACCCGAAGAACACGGAAGTTCCGGAAGCGATTAAGAACGCGTCTAGTGCGTTTGAGGCAAAAAAGTGAACCATAACAGGATGGTTAAATATGCATAGGAGCAAAACTACTTCACGAAGGATATTCTTGAAGGATTCAGGCCGACTGGCCGTTGGAATTGCCCTTGCCTCAAGTTCTGCTGTGCTATTAGACGGGTGTACGGGAAATTCAAAGAATAATGAATCCACCCAGCCTGAGAAGTTATCTCCACAACCTGTGTCCAATTCTGCGGGCGCAAAATTTACCGATATTACGGTTCAAGCCAATCTCGATTTTCGACAACGAAACGGAACTTGTGAACGTAGATACTTCATTGAGCAGGTTGCTGCCGGCGCGGTCATGTTTGATGCGAATGGTGACGGACACCTCGACATCTATTTCCCGCAGCCAAAACCGATAGGAACGTGTAAGAAGAACTACAAGGAACCACTACACCATCGCCTATACATCAATGACGGCAAAGGCAACTTTACGCTGAAGCCAAATGCATTTGGAGGCGTTGAGACGGACTATGGTATCGCTGCAGCGGTAGGGGACTATGATAACGATGGCCACCCTGACCTGTATGTCTGCTGTTATGGCAAGAACAAACTGTTCAAGAACCGTGGTGATGGCACCTTTGAGGACGTTACAGAAAAGTCAGGGTTGGCAATGGGCGGCTTCTCAACGGGTGCTGTCTGGTTCGATTACGATAACGATGGCCACCTTGATCTCTTTGTGTGTCAGTACTGCGAATGGTCCGTTGATAGCGATCGCGACTGTTTTGGTAAAGATGGCAAGCCGGATGTCTGTTCACCCACGTTTTACAAACCTGCATTTAACGCGCTATTCCACAACAATGGCGACGGAACGTTTACGAATGTGACGGCTACATCTGGAGTTGGCAAGGTTCCACAACGAAGTCTTGGTGTTGCGGCAGCCGACTTCCATGGTGAAGGTCGACTTGATCTATTTGTTGGTAACGACATGGGCCAGAACTTTCTTTACAGAAACATGGGTAAAGGTGTCTTTGAAGAAGTCGGTGCCGAAGAAGGCGTTGCTTATGCGAGGATGAACATGCACGCCCAGGCTAACATGGGCGTGGCCGTTGGCGATTACAATGAGGATGGATTCCTCGACGTGTTAGTTACAACATTTAGCGGCGAACCATACACTTTATACAAGAATGAAGGTGGGAAAGGCTTTACGGATGTCAGCCAGGACGCTGGAACCGCGGAACCAACAATTCCCTTTCTGGGATTTGGTTGCGGTTTTCTGGATACCAGAAATCTTGGAAGATTAGACCTGATGTTTGCAAATGGGCATGTAAATCCATATATTCACGAGATGGATCCACAATTTGAGTTGAAGCAGCGCAACCAGCTTCTGTTGAACGATGGTAATGGAAAGTTCACTGAAGACTTAATGGCGCTTCCCGCTGATGACGTGCGCGTTCATCGAGGAATGTGCGTAGGCGATATCAATAACGATGGTCGATTAGACGTGTTGTACACTGCGGCTGATGATCGCCCCACTCTCTTGCGCAACGATACGCCGAACGCCGGTAACTGGTTGATGCTCAAGCTCACGGACAAACATGGGTGTTGCACGCCCGTAGGTACGAAGTGTGTAGCCACTATCGGAGGCAAGAAGAAACTCAGGGTGTTACTGGGTGGCGGAAGCTACGGTGGGGATTCGGATTCACGGATCCACTTTGGTCTTGGAGCGGCAACAACAATTGAGAAACTGGAGATTACGTGGCTATCTGGAAAGAAACAGGTTCTGGATAACGTAAAGGCCAATCAGATCTTACCGATCAAAGAAGAGGCTTGATTTAGAAAACCTTAAATAAGACGGCCCCAGACATATGTCCGGGGCCGATTAATAATTAGCGTGTGATTTAATACTTTTTTCCCTGGCCATATCCACGAACAAATCCGATGCTTTGAGCAACTTCTGCAAGCGAATTCTCCATGTGATATTCATACTCTATCGAGATGTTGCCTTCAAAGCCCTGTTTGTGTAGTTCGTCAAGGACGGCAGGAATGTCTGATACGCCTGTTCCAGCTGGCACGTCATGCCCGTCTGGTGAAAATTCATTCAGGTCTTTCAGGTGACTGCTAATGATTCGGCCCCTGAGAATACGGAGTGCGTCGACCGGTTTAACGCCAGACCGAACCCAATGTCCCACATCCGCGCATGAACCGATACGTTTGTCGCGAGATTGAACGACAGAGAGCACATAATTTGGATCCCACATTTTGTAATTGGGATTGTTCATCTGCTTTGGATGATCATGAAAACCAACCA
>JBDUAM010000035.1:0-9501 GCA_040004655.1 Chthonomonadales bacterium
AGGTCAGGTCGAATTCCGGGCATGGGGGTCATGGTCGCACCTACCACCGTCGCGAGGGTCGACTGGCTCATCTGCAATGGCTGGAACGCCGATGGTTGGCCCTTCTGGCATCCACAGAGGCCAATCACGCACGGCGCGATCCAGAAGATTGTCGATGGTCTAAATACTCGAATTCCGGGCTTCATCTGCACACTCCCACGAGGGATAGAAACTATTTGCCTGACGGAGTAAACGTCAACGGTTGTGAAATGACAATACTGGCTTGAGGATTAGTGGCGCCATCGGTAGTGATAGAAAATGTGCTTCCATTGACCCCAACAGCATTGAACTTAACGTTTGAATTGCTCAGCACCACGTCACCAAAGGTGACAAACTGCGAGTTATTATTAGCAGGCGCCCCCAGTCCTTGCCGGGCGGCTTCCTTCTGGCTTATTTTGCCATCAAACACCTGGCTCTGCAGGTTCTGCGCCTTCTCGTTTGAGATTCCTCCGGGTTGGGCAAAGGTAACATAATTTAACCTGGTGGCGACAAGTCTATCCCGCACAGTGCTCTCAAGAACATCGGCGATTTTAGGATTGTCCGCCGAGACCGCCCCCTTGGAGAGCGGAACCAGCGAATAATTCGTGTTCATCGCGAGTTGACGGTCGCCGGAGTCGCTTTTGTATCGTACAAAGTCTTTGTCAAGACTGGTGACGGTCACGCCCCGGAATGAATCGCCAATCTTCACGAAGGTCCCTTCGCCTGTTTTGGCGTCCTCCAGGAGTGCATAGGACTCGCCGTTCAACTCAGAAATCCCTTTGAAGATTACACCGGCCAATGGGTCGACTGGCTCTGGAGCCATGACAATGACCGGAGGCTGTTTCACTGGCGCAATGGTCTTTGCAGGCGGTGGCGGTGGCGGATTGATCGGATCAAAGAGGTCGGGGCGAATTCCGGGCTTTTCATCTATTACGATCGAATACCCAAATTGCGATTCACCGTTCGCTGTGACATGCGGATTCTGAACGCTTGCGGATTCCTGGTTTTTTACGGAGGCAGTAGTTTTGCCGCATCCGGTGCAAACACAATAGAAAGTCGGTACGGCAACGGACGTCAACAGCACGCAATTTAACTTCATTCCAAACAAAACTCGCCTCCGAAACCATTTAATAGAATCCATCTCACTATTGGATGACGATTCTAAACCATCGGTTTCATGTAATTTGTTACTAACGGATACAAAAGGGTTCACTGACATCAGATTAATTCTCAAAAAATGTTGGGAATTAGCAAGTTTGCAACCAAACCAATATCTACCTTAATTAACACTAATCCGACCAAAGCTAGCGATCTCTCAAAACTCACTTCAGCGCATGAGTGGCAAGTGCTATCGCGCCATTGCTATGAGCACCTTTTTACTTGTAATTAATCCTCCATCACTTTGCTGGTTTGGGCTGTTTTATGGTGGATGCACGAAGACCTTTTTGCGCCGCCTTCTTATGGCTGATCTTGCCCTCAAACATTCTATCTTCTAGATTTTGCGCTCTCTCTTCCGTCATGGCGGGCGTTTTAGACGCCTTGCCTTTCGCCGCAGAACGTTTCACGCTCGGCGTAGTGTTGGAGTTCGACTCCTTTTTCTCGAGAAATTTTGCATCCCTCGATAATGGCACCAACGAATAATTAGTGTTCATCGGCAGCTTGAGATCGCCGACTTCACATCTATAATTCACGGAATCGGTGTCAAAGCTGGTGATTGTAGCGCCCTGTATTATGTCGCCTACTTTTACAAAGATGCCATCTCCCGTCAACGAATCCTCCAGCAAAGCAAAGGAATCGTTATTCAAATCGACTAATCCCTTAAACTCGAGCCATTCAAGCGGATCTTCTGCTACGGCAACAGTGATAACAGCAGGCTTTGGCTCGTCTACCTTGACAGTTTTGACCGTCGAAGTCTGGGAAGGTGGGCCAAATGTATCATCTGCGAAACTTCTGGCACATGCATTGCACAAGCTCATAACTGCTAACACAATAATAATCATCCGTAGATCACCGAAACGTCGAATACCAGACAAAACTCGCCTCCGTTGCTGTCAAATCCAAACCCTTTCTCATTTGGATACCAAATCTACCTATTCAGTTTCAGATAATTTGTTCCGAGAAGTAATGAAAGGGTTCATGCACTCACAAACATTCTCTGTTGAGTTGCAGGGAATAGGTTCATCTCGAGCCAACATAATAGCAATTCCAGTTCAAAAGAGATTTAATAAATGCGTCGTCGACCACTGTCACTTCCTGCCCTCTTCTTGTTCACTATTCAGGTTGTCTTCTCGGGCTTGCCAGGCTATGCGCAGGCCAGGGAGGTCACCGTCGCTCCGGGTGTCAAGTTTCGGCAGGAGCGGGTGAAGGGCGACGCAGGCCCGTTGGTCATCAACATCCTGACCGTTAACTTGAAGGAGCCGGGAATCCACGTGGAGACCGGAATCGCACAGGATATTACCATTGCGGACGATGTTACCAAAGGGCGCGAAACGGTGGCTCCCATCGCAAAGCGACACAAAGCAGTCGCCGCCGTCAATGGAGATTTCTTTCCGTTCACGGGTGACCCGCTCAACATCGCCATTCGCAACGGAGAGTTTCTAAGCGAACCAATGTCGCACCGGGTCGCTATGGGCATCACCGCGGACGGACAGGTGCTTTTCGACACCCTCCTCTGCGCCGGTTCACTCCAGACGCCCACCGAGACCATGCGCGTGGATGGAATCAACCGGCTGCCCGGGAAGGATGAGATCACACTTCTCACGCCAGCCTATGCGGCAAGGCGGCGAACCCCCATCACCATGATCACCGCCGAAGTTTCTGGGATTGATCGACCGATCCACGTCAACGCAGAACAACCAGGTCGAGTGGAACGAGTCTCTGATGGCGAAGAAGACAAACCCATCGCGAAGGGAACGGCCATCCTGGTCGGCGCGGGAACTGGAGGCGCATGGCTCAATGCTCACCTCAAACCGACCGACAACATTCGCCTCAAGTTTCTCCTCTCGCCAAACGTACTCCCTGACAAACTGAATAAGACCCTATTTCGCCAGCGCGAGGATGACCTAACGGCGAAAGGCTCAAGCGAAACGTGGTCCAACGTAGAGAATGCAGTCGGTGGTGGTCCATGGCTGGTGAAGGATGGCAAACAGTATGTCGACGGCCTAGCACAGGGAATGAATCAGAAGTCGTTCACGATGACGAGGCACCCCCGCACGGCCGCCGGTGTGACAAACGATGGCAACTTGTTGCTCGTTGCAATAGATGGCAGGAATACCATGAGTAAGGGAACCACGCTTCCAGAAACAGCCGACATCATGTTACGCCTGGGCGCCGTATATGCCATCAATTTGGACGGCGGCGGGTCGACAACTATGGTAGTGAATAACCTCTATGTAAACTGCCCGTCCGATGGCTCCCCTCGCCCTATCGCCGATGCCTTGCTTGTGCTGCAGACCATGGCCAGCACGTCACCAGCTAAGACCGAGAAGAAACTAAGCACTTTCAACCTGCTTGCCGGCGAGGAGAGCCAGCTCACGGAAGTGTGGAAACAGATGGGTCTGGGAAAAAGTCTCCCCGAGTGGTGGGGAACCACCAACGGAACGGGATTCGTAGACCAGGAAGGTTACTTCGTAGGCACCCACGCGGGAGCAGTAAGCGTAGTTGGAGTGGGTTCGGTCGTCGGCACACTTTCGATTTTAATAAGCCATGCCGCTGCTGATCACATCACTGCGACGGTCAAGCTCGTCGAACAACCCGACTCTTACGCGCTGGATATAACTGTGGTCGACAAATACAAAAATGTGATTCCAAATGTGATGGTTACGGTTCGTGCGAAGGGTGCAAGTCCGGCGATGTCGGTCATCTCGACAAATGCAAAGGGCAAGGGAACGCTAACGCTGTCGTGGCCACTCGGGGTGAAAGAGAATATTGTACTAACAGCGCCCGACCTACCTGTGTTGGAAGTAAAGCGACCAACTCCCTAACCTACTCGACCGGAATGATCTCATCCATCTCGGGGATATACGACTGGCAGTTTTTACAGACACGGGCGGTCATGAAGTTCTTGTGCCCGCAGGTAGGGCATTGCAGATTGGTCCATCGGCCCGACGCATTCATGGGGTTCTTACCGGCGCCAACAGCCTCGAATCCCTCTTCTGATACGTAGTCGCGATCCTGAATTCGTGTGCGAATCTTTGCCTGTAACGCGACAGCATTCGCGTTTCCGGGTTCAATCATCAGCGCGGTCTGGTTCTCTTCGGTCGCTTCGTCCTCATCTCCAATCTTCAGGAGAAAGACCGCATAGTTGTAATGAACGGAGAACTTGCCGGGTTCAATTCGGGTGGCTTTGCGAAAGGCATCGCGGGCGGCAGTGTTGTTTCCCGCCACCGTCTGCGCCATTCCCATCAGCTCATAAAAATCTGAGCGAGCGGCCATCTCCGGCTCAATCTGCTTTAGAATGGCAATTGCCGTGACGGCCTGCCCGGATCGCATGGCGTCTCGGGCGCGGGTCAACTCGGCTGCGTGCAAACTACCCGGCATGGTCAGGGCTCTTTCGTCCCCACCGATTCCTTCTGGTGGGTCTCTAAAATTCGGGCAATAATATTGGTAGTCGACTTGCCCTCTACAAGCGGCATGATCAGAACGCGACCACCATTTCGACGAACGACTTCGGCCTCGGGCAGATCCTCTTCGCGATAGTCGCCACCCTTCACGTGGATGTTCGGCTTCAGCGCGTCGATCAGGGCATCTGGTCGCTCTTCATCAAATAGACAGACGTAAGAAACAGAATCGAGGTGCGCAAGCATTTCAGATCGCTCGTCTTCGGGCACCAGCGGACGCAGTGGACCTTTAAGCCTTCGCACCGATTTATCACTGTTGACGCCGACAATCAGCACATCCCCGACTTCTCGTGCCGCTTCCAGATATCGCGCGTGACCCACGTGCAGAATGTCAAAGCAGCCGTTGGTAAATACCACCGACTTGCCGCTGACCTTCAACCGAGCAACTTCGGTTACCAATGCCTCACGTAAGAATATCTTTGATGATGCCGTCACAGATCATCGCCCAGTGCTGGACCGTAGTAGCGCTTCACAAAGACCTGATACTCGTTTGATTCTACAATCGGTCGCCACCAGCTTTCGTTATTCACGTACCAGTTCACGGTCTCTTTGATCGCGTTGTCAAAGTCGGCGCGCGGCTTGAACCCGATGCCCACTGCCTTCGTACTGTCGAGCGCATACCGGAAATCATGTCCTTTGCCACGAGGATCGATGATAGGTTTGATCAGGCTCTCCGGCTTGTTAAGGTGGCCCAGAATCTTGCGGGTGACCTCAATGTTGGTTCGCTCGTTGCCACCGCCGATATTGTAAGCCTCGCCAGGCAGTCCGTTTTCCAATGCCGCCAGCACTCCTCGACAGTGGTCTTCCACGAATATCCAGTCGCGCACCTGACTTCCGTCGCCGTAGAGCGGCAGCTTTTTGTCCTGCATGGCACGGGTGATAAAAAACGGCAGAATCTTCTCCGGGTATTGGTTCGGCCCAAACGTGTTGGAGCCGCGCGTGATGCTCACCGGTGCGCTAAAGCTGATGGCATGGGCAGTTGCCTGAAGGTCGCCACCCGCCTTTGCGGCGCTGTACGGCTGACGCGGCGCAAGCGGATCGGTCTCTACAAACAGGCCAGTCGCCTTCTCGCCATAGACTTCGTCGGTGGAGACGTGGACGATCTTCTTCACGCCAAACCGTCGACTGGCCTCCAGCAGATTGGCGACACCCGTGGTGTTCGTCGCAATCAGGCTAGTCGGGTCGAGCATGGATCGGTCATTATGAGATTCCGCCGCAAAGTTGACCAATCCCGTCACCTTCTCCCATCGGAGAATGCCGTTTACCACGGTCGGGTCCTCGATCTTGCCCGGGTAGAATGCAAATCGCGGGTCGCTTCGAAAGGGTTCGAGATTGGCCGGATTGCCCGCGTAGGTAAGTGCGTCCATTACCAAGACCCGGCAGTTTCGCTCGGCAAGAAGCAGCTTGACGAAATTAGATCCAATGAACCCGGCGGCGCCGGTCACCAGAACAATATCTTTGTCCGTCAGGTTGTTAGCGGTCACCATTTGAACTCCGAATCGATCTCTTCGTGGCGAATTTCATCCACCGGCTCCTTCTTGCCCCAGCCTGCATAAAGTTTGTCGGGAAAATTTAGCACCCAGGCATCGGAATCGCCGACATTTCGGTAGGCATGCACTACTCCCGGCGGCACGATTACAATCACGGGATTATCTTCGCCAACAACGTGCATTTCGTGTCCGGCGGGTTTACCCGGGCGATTCTCCCAGAGGCCAAGCTCATACGTTCCGTTGAGAAAGCAGAAGCCGTCCGTCTGATGGACATGCTCATGGGGTCCACGAGAAACCCCCGGAAAGGTCATGGAGACATAACCCATGGTCGGTTCAAATCCCTCGGGAAGTTCGTCATCCCGGAACATCTCCATCAGCCAGCCTCTACGGTCCTCATACTTACCAATTTTCTTAATCACGACTCCGTCGAATTGGGAATTCAATGGTATTACCTTCCATTCGCCTGACATTAGTTACTTATCCACTTTACGGGCGACACCACTATTATATCTGTTATGAGGCGGCAGCCTGCTTTCGAAATCGACGAATGCCCTTTGAAATAATGGTGATCAGTTTTTGCTGCTCTTCCTTACCCAGCACATGCAACTTCCATGCGGCGAGCACAAACACAGTTCCGCCGAGCGTAAACGGGATTAGTATGAACATCTTTCGCAACGGCCAGAGTACCAAAAACATGAGGAAAGTTGCCAGGATGGCGCGGCCAACTCGAAGGATGATCTCTTTGTTGAACGGAATGTTCTTGAGCACGATGATCGCCATGATGGTGGTGCAGACTTCTGCGACTACCAGCGCCAATATTGCTCCAATGGCGCCGTTGCCATAAACCCTGACTGTGTAAGGCACGAAGAAGATCGCACAAACATAGTTGATGCCAACCGTTACAAGTAGAAAAATGCTCCATATCGCATTCTTCTTCTGCGCGACCAGAAACTGATACAGCATGCTGGAAATGTAGAGCGGGATGAGATTGAAAGCGCACGCCTGCAGCGCCTGCGGAAGCCCCTGGAACTTGTTGTAACCGTAAAGAAAATGGGTAAACGATTCGGCGAGCACGAATACCATCACACCCACGGGCAGGCCCATGACAATCATAATCCCCATCACGCGACGCTGCATGTCTTTGAATTCATCTCCGCCGACTTCCGCCATGCGGGCCAGCGATGGCAAGAGTGCAAATCCGAGAGCCGTCGGAAGAAAGAGGAACGTCCCCTGAAGCCTGATGGCGAGGCCGAAAACGCCGACAGTCGGCTCATCAGAAAAGTGTCGAAGGACAAATATGGACGAAAACCCGTATAGCGCGACCACCAGGTCGACCACGTAGAATCCAGCAGCGCCTTTGATCAGCGTCTTCCAGAGCGGCAAGTCGAATGTCGGGCGCAGGCTGATCCGTTTTGAAACCTGATTTGTACGCACGGCCAGAACACTCACGGAAATGATCACCCCCACCGACGTCACCCCAATAATCCCGAAGAACATCAACGGAATTGCCAGCAGGCTCCCGAAGGTCGCCATCAGGTCGATGAGCGTGACTGTTTTGGCGTTTTCCCACCCCGCCAGAGTCGATCTAAGCGGGTCTCCAATTGAGTTCAAGATGAATATCGACATATGGATGCTGCCAAGAATCCAGATAAGGGGGTACACGTTGGTTCTGCCGAGAATGATGCAGCTCCCCAGTATGATAAGTGGAGCGGAGACAAGCCGAAGGCCCATCACTGCCCTTATGATGCGTTCTGCACCATCCCCTGCCCGCGCGATTTCCGCTATGAGATATCGTTCAATGGAAAACCCGACTGCAGCGGCAACGGTAGCAACGGCGGTGCCGGCGATGGCGGCCTGGCCGAGCGCACCCTCACCAAGGTATCGGGGAATAATGGAGATTGTTAGAAAGGTGATACACCAGCTTATGATCTGACCCAAGCTATAGATAATGGCGTTTTTTGTAACCCGACTCTCGGGTTGTTGCACCACAATCGGTTCTTCAAAGCTCATGTTTTGAACGAGTTTCCAATTCTAACTTGTCTGCCAGTAGTTCTACGGTTTGCCGCGCATGGAATTAATCCACGGCCGCACAGTGGAGCCCATCTCGCGCATGGCCTTCAGTACTTGACCCTGATGCAAAGATGACTTCACGCTGACGAGCCTCTTGCGTATGGCGTAACGCTGCCACGTATTGTAGACGGATTTTGCCATTTCCGCCTGTTCAATTGAAACTTCCGGGCAGACGGTCAATTCGTACCGGACTTTGGCCTCCGCCTGTCGCAGATTCTCTTTGCGTCGACTGGCGTTGGCGGACTTCACCCGATAGTCGAGCACAGGTGTGTCCAGAAAGGCAAACGGTCCGTGCAGGCTCATGCGAGCGTAGAGATGCCAGTCCTCGCAGGGCTGGCAATCCGTATTGAATGGCATAAACTTCTCCATGGCGGATTTGCGCAGCAGCACCGCCCCTGGAGTAGTCATATAGTTACGCACAATAAGGCACTCAAACGTAGTCGGGTCTTCAAGTGGAACGGGTCGAATGGCGCCAGCCTGATACGAGAGCCGAAGGCGATCAGACTGCTCCAGCCCGTCACTCTCCACCGGATTGCCAAAATCATCAATGTACCGCGCCAAACCATGCGACCCCACGGCGTTTGGCTCTTGTTCGAGAACTTTCAACAATCGACTGAGTGCATCGGGTCGCCAGACGTCGTCATGATCCAGAAAGACCACAAACTCTGCCTCTGGCGAGCAGTTCGCAAATCCCTGATTTCGAGCTTCGGCTACTCCATTTCCATCCTGATTCACCAACCGAAACCGTGCGTCTGAATCGATGAACGTCTTCGCGATGTTGACCGATGCGTCGGTCGACCCATCATCGACAATGATCGTCTCCCACTCGGCGAATGACTGCCGCACGACGCTTTTGAGGGTCGCGGAGAGGTAATTTGCTCCATTGGAGAGTGGGGTGATGATGCTTATACGGGGCATTTAATTCGCCATCTTCTCACGCGTTGCTGAATTTTGGGTTTCGGTTAACATAGGCTGAATATTCAAATTTGTCCGCTTTTGAGGTGATAAAGTTCGTACCCTACCTAAATGGTACCTGTTCTGCATATTCCTGGTAATTCACCAAAAGGATGAATTATTTGCGGTTAGATTAACGTTGTTGCAACGAATCATGTGTCAGGAAAAGCAGCGACCTTTAAAACTATTTGCCGGGTATCATAAAACCCATGGAAGACAGGCTACTGGTCCCTAACGATTGGCAGCAAAAGAACAACCTCAACTTTTTACGGGTTGTTCTTGCGATGTTAGTAATCCGGAACTTGTCAATATAAATGAGACACTCTGTTGTAGGTCTTTGACCACTAATT
>JBDUAM010000068.1:0-2831 GCA_040004655.1 Chthonomonadales bacterium
GCAAAAGGCACTGAATGTAGTCGAGAGTCAGGAACAGGCGTTGACCTCTTCGGAGAAATTCCTGCTTCGTTCCTCGGCTATGCGCGACTGGGCGCTCGGCAACCAGCGCACCGTCCTCCTCGGCCTTGGCGTCGTGTTGCTCGCAATCGCCGGGCTCGTCTACTATGGGGCAGAGCAGAAGAAGGCGAACGAGAAGGCGAACACGATGCTGTCACGCGTGTCGAACTACTACGCCAGTGGCGATTACCGTCACGCGATTGATGGCGACCCGAACCAAAAGATTCAGAACGAATCTATCGTCGGTTTGCGCCAGATCGTTGCAGATTATGGCTCTACACCTGCCGGATCGCAGGCAGCTCTCTATTTAGCTAATTCCTACTATTATTTAGGCAAGCTTGATAGCGCAGAGAAAATTTTTGGCAAAATATCCATTGATTATCCCCTCATCAAAGCCTCTGTCGAGGCCGGACGGGCTGCTATTTTGGAGCAGAGGGGTAACAAAGAGGACGCAGCGAAGTTGTTTGAATCAGCAGCAAAGCGCGACAAGAATAATCCGCTGAACGCGGACTACACGCTTGCCGCTGCTCGCGACCTGCACCAGGTCGGCAAAAAGGACGAGGCAATCCGCCTCTATCGTAGTTTGCTCGAGGATTACCCGGGCAGCCAGTTCGATGACGCAGCCAAGCGGGCACTCATCGGATTGAACGTTCAGCTATAGTATCTCTATAGAAGAGCGTTCGTCAATGGCCGATCTCGTGTGGATGATGCTGATCTAGCATCACATACTGAAATGTAGGCCGAACGCTCACTCGTGCGTCGCACCCTGACCATCAGACGTGTGTGGACGTTCAGAGCGCTGACTGCACTGATAAGTGAGTCGTTCGATGGTTTTCTTGAGGTGGGGCTGTGGAGCGGACTTGTCACAGAGGCTGCTAGCAATCCTGCCGAGAACAAAAGTGTAGTATATTATTGTAACTTGAGTCCATACACAACTGGATATGCAATTCATTGAAAACGCCTTTTCGTCGGAAAGCAATACTTCGCTCGCGCGAGGGATGCAGACTGTCGGACAGGATCAAGAAAGTTGTTCAACAATGCCGGGTGGCGGTCCGAAGGGGCTTGCATCCGTTTTCCTTCTTAAATCGGGAGGTACCATGCATCGTTTCTTGATCGCAACCCTACTCTGCCTTGGACTCGTCGCGCTCGCGGGACGTACCGAGGCCCAGTATATTAAAGTGATAGCTGGGTATTTGCCAGCCGGACAGTCGAACACTTTCTACCCGAGAGTGCCGAACAATTCCGCGCTCGATACGCTCTATCGTATTGGTGGCACTTATAGCGTCGCCGGTACACTCAACATCATGGAGGGCGCCGAAGTCGAGTTCATGCCGAACAGCCGAATCGTTGATTCGTCGGGCGGCCAGATCATCGCCAACGGATTTGCTGGCCTACAGCGCCGCATCCTCTTCCGTGGTCAGTTTGTTAATTCCTCCTCAATCGAGTGGGGACATTTTCTCATTCTACCAGGTGCAGGCCAGACGCTGTTCGCGAACTGCCGCTTCACCAAGTTCCGCAAGGACAACACAGTAGATAACAAACTGATCTATGGTGTCGGAGCTACCGATGCTGCGAACTCAGTCGCCATCACGAATATGTCGAATGGTGTCGGAGCCGTTATCACGACATTCAGCGCCTTGACCGAAATTTACGACGCCATCGTCGATAGCTGCCAGACCAGCTACCGTGGCGGCGCTTTCGCGTTCTTGCAGGCGCCGTTGCAGAGCTATTTCCCGAATGACGACGGTCGTATTGCGCTGCAAAACAGCCATGTACGTCGCCTGATTATCCGTGATACACGCGCCTACAACACGCACGCTGCCGATCCGAACACATACGGAGGCGCCATTTATATGGCTTCACGTACGGAGAGTCTCACGCCTGGCTATTTCATCGCTGGTTACCTCGGTAATCGTCCGGGACCGTTTTTCCCTGCTTCGCAGGACGTAATGGTTTTCGAACGTTGCACCGCAGTGAACACAAACTCAGCGGCTGGACAGCTTGCAAAGGGCGGTGCTATCTATGTTGGTAGCAATACTGGCCTCACGCTCAACACCGTTCGTTTCACCAACGACAGCGCGATTGCTGCTTCGGGTGATTTGAATGCATGGGGTGGTGCTATTGCCGTTCACCGTACCGATGCCAATCCGAATTTCCAGTTCTCTGGACCTTCTATTCCAATCGGTTCCGATAAGCTTCCCGGTTTGGCAATCATCCGCCAGGCAACCTTCGATGGTAACGTCGCTGGTCTTGGTGGTGCTATCAATCTTGATTTCACAATTGGTGGTATTCCGCCAGCGCTCAATGTCGATGCAGAAAATCGTAATCTCTCGACTGGCGTCCGCGATTCTGGCTTGATCCAGTTCATCAACAACGTCGCCTACCGTCAGGGTGGTGCCGTTTGGACGGGTGGCCCGAGCTACTACACAGGATACCTTGCACCGCAGAACTTCAATTGGCCCGGTGGAAACCGCGCTGTTGAATTGCGTGTCAAGTTCATGAATAACGTCGCCGGTGTTGCTGGCGGTAGTATCTACATGAGCCCGCAAGGAACTCCTGACATTCAGAATCGCCGCGTATGGCATGAGATGAACTCGGTCAATCCGATGGATTCGCGTGTTAACCGTCCAACACTGACAACTTCCGTACTTGGCGGTGGTGCAGAATATGTCGGTCTCCGCGATTCTACGTTCTCGACAGAGTATCACGGTAATTTCGTCATTGGCGGAAGCGGTGGTGCAGTTGCAATGAATGAGCCGCAGGGCTTCACCGGC
>JBDUAM010000300.1:0-9472 GCA_040004655.1 Chthonomonadales bacterium
AATTGACCATTTGTTACGGGTTACGAAAGGTTCCGTCCCGTATCCAGGCTGTGTAGCCTAAGAATTTTTACTTCGCAAACGGCGATCGGTCTTCTCGCATCTTATCGGCGATCTTGAGCGTGAGATCAGGGGTCGATCCCTTCGAGTTTTCGGGTTCGTTAAAGGATACCTTCCATTGGCTCTTTTCGGCAATTCGAAGCGCCTGTCTACGCGTATCGAGAATGAGGTATGCCTCAAGCTGAGTTCGGTATGTTCGAAGGCTCTGAATGGATTTCGCGGACGTTTCGCCTCCCTTCACTGGAATGGAAGTTCGACCCATCTCCGGTCGTTGTGCCTGCACAATCACGGTCTTAGTGGCTGGCAGCGTTAGCGGTTCAGTCGGCTTAATTGCGTTGAACTTGCTCTCAAATCGATCTGAGTACTCTTTCGCGAGCTTGTCTCGACCCTCCAGAAGGGTCTGCGCGACTTCGGCGACTTTTGCATCCACCTCTTCGTCCTTCTTCTTCTTGAGTTCTGCAATTTTGGAATCGAGGATGGAATCGTTCTCAGCTTTCGGCGGATTCATGGAGCTGCGCAGGGTGGCAATCTCTTTGTCGAGTTCCGCCAGCCTGGCGCGTACTGGAACCACAGCGGGTATGGTCAGCACGCGTTCCTCACTCTGCAGTGCGATTTGTTCGATCAGCTTGAGTCGTAACTTCCGCCGAAGTTCGGCGCGAGCCGGAGTATCGAGCGGTTCAGAAGGGAGTGAGAGCAGTCTCGTTCTTTCCGCCGAGAGTTCTGCGGCTACGCGTTTCTCTAACAAATGTCGCTGCCGCGCCACCACCTGCACGTCATGCTTGGAAAGTTGGTCGACCAAAAATTTAATTCTATCTTTGGAAAGGTCGTGGCTGTCTTTCGGCAGCATCGGCTCAGAGAGACGAACGGCAGGAGACCCGGGCAGCGGAGCAAATGGCTTCAACTCCGGATTCGGGGCAACAGCAGCAGACTTTGCCAGAGGCGTTTCCAGGCTCTTGATCATCCGATCGAGCTTTTCCAGTTCCGGGTACCCAGGGTGGACTTTCATCAATTCTGGTAGACGCACGTATCCTGAAATGACTGGACCTGTCGCCTTCTTCTTACCACACGAAATAAGAAGGCACAAAAGCAGAAGAGGGGCGCAAATGGCCGCCCCTCTCCCGAAAGAACTACGCTGAACTCGATTATTTCTTGTTGAGCTCATTTACCACTGCGTCGGTGATGTCGAGACCGGCATAGAGCGCGACTTCATTATTGAAAACAATCGCAAGGCCCTTCTGCTCGGCGACCTTGGCAATACTCGCTCGGATCTTCTTCATCAATTCGTCAGACTGGGAGTTACCGTACTGTGCAAGCTGATTGGCCAGATCTTCTTTCATGCCCGTAAAGCGCGCCTGTGCGTCACGGAACATCTTGTCGGCGTCGGCGAGAGTCTTCTTATTGTCTTCGGTCAGATCCTTGTCGGCCTTCTGTCGTAGCGCCTGGATCTCATCGGACTTCGTCTTGGCCTTATCCTGAAGATCTTTGATCTTTTTGGTATCGGCATCGGTCTTCAACGCCTTCTCTTCAAGTGCATCCAACGCCTTGTGATCCTCTTCGGAGAGGAACGGCATGTTGTCGCGGCGGGCGAGTTTGGCGTCAAACTTCGTCTGCATCAATTTCAATTCCATCTCAACGGCGTCCTTCGCCTTGTATCCGGCGGAGAGCTTTTTGAAATCGACAGAGGCGAAGCCGCTGCCGCCCTTCTGTTCACCTGATGATCTCAGGGCAAAGGCGAGGCAACATACCATTGCCGCACCAGTTATTGCACGCACCCAGTTAGCGGGATGAGACATAAATGACTCCTTTTATGATGGAAGAGGCGGATAGGCCCCGGGTTTACCGGGACGTTTCCACGTCCCATATTGACATCACATGACTATAACGGATGAATAGGGGTCAATCGTCCCCAAAACTTCCAATATATAGACGTACAGATTTAGAATACATGCCCGATACTAAAGTGGGTATGGGCGCCGTCTCGACCAAATCCTTCGTCAATTCTAATCGGACCGATAGGCGTTACCACACGCAGACCAAATCCAAGTCCCATAGACGGACTGAGTCCCGAATGCTGGTTGAACCCGTTGAACTTCACCTTTTCATACGACCCGCCCCACGCATCGCCAACGTCCATGAAGAGTACTCCGGTTAGGGAATTTGCGAGCGGCTGTCGGAATTCAAAGGAGCTGAGGACCATGTTGCTGCCCCAATACCTGTCTTCAGAGTATCCACGAAGCGACTCGGCGCCGCCCATAAAAAACTGCTCGGAGAATGGCAGCTTGCCCGTGGAAGTGCCCATCATTAATCGCAGCGCGAGAACCGTACGCTTATCCTTAGGGGACTTACGTTTACCCCTGGGGCTGAAATAGGTACGCGTATCTGCAGTCATCTTCGTGTAATTCAGACTACCGTAAATACCATTTGGTGTCAGACCTGCAACGGTCACAGGGCTAAGTTTGGCGTGTCCGAAATCCGCCGTCAGGGTGTCAAATCTACCGGAAGCCGGGTCCTGATCATAATCGCGGGTGTTGTACTTTCCACTGATGGAGACCACCGCGAGCGGACCGTTCTGCAGCACCGATGCGTCGGTCAGGTTGAGGTTAAGCGACGGCACTTTCACGTTGTCGTACCTGAAGCCGGTGTAGAGCCGAATAAAGTCAGATATCGGTCGACTGAGTGTAACCGTGCCACCCTTGTGGGTTTCGAAATAGTCGGTGCCGGTACCGGCCGTATTGCCTGAGCCGATGTTACTGCTGATATTGTTGCCGAATCTGTAGACTACGCGATCATAGAGGCTGATAGCGGCGGAAGTATGCTTCCTATCGAGCCATGGCTCTGTAAAGCCTACTTCGAAGCTGCTTCTATTGGCAAGGCCGCCGACTTCCCACATGAAGTTTGCCTGTTGGCCAAGTCCGAATACGTTACTCTCACCAATTTCAACGCGACCCAGCAGACTGTTTCGGCTGCTATATCCCACGGATGCGCTGACCGTACCCGTTCGCTTTTCTTCGAGGTTCATGGTAAGGTCCACCACGCCCGGTGTAGGAGTGAGAATGGCCGGCTGAATGTCACTGAAAAGATCCGTGTTAAAGATTCGCGTATAGGCCTTTTGCAGTTTATTCACGTTGTAGTAAGAGCCGCTCTTGGTATCGTAAAGCTCTCGCATCACCACTCGAGGCTTGGTTTTGTGTAGGCCGTTGAGCTTTATCTTACCAATCTTTCCGACCACCACGGGAATGTCCAGGATGCCGTTTGTCAGTCCAAATCCATCCGGAGAGACGAGGGCCTGATAGCCCTTATTCTTATAGTAATCTTGAATTCGTTCAATGTCGCCGCGGAGGATGTTCAGGTTGAGCACGCGGTCGATCTTGGTCTGCATCAGATCCTGCAAAACTTTTGGCTGAACGGGACCCGCGCCGGTGATATTAAAGCCCTTCACAAGATCGTTTTCGTCCACCACGATGGTGACCTTTGCGTCGCCCGACTTCTGGTCGATATCCGCAGAAATCTTGACCGCGTCTTCCGGATTGTCAATTTTGCGCGCTCCGAAGTTACCTGTGGATACGAGGTTGCGAGTTGCCACATCAAGGTCGTTCTTTGAGATCGATTGACCGAGTTTCAATCCAGACGCGCCGATGATACCTTCGCGATTGAGGGCTTTGTTCCCCTGCACAACAATCTCGGTCACCTTTGTGGTGATCTGCTGTGCAAGTACAGGATGTACTCCTGCGATCAGCAGGGTCACGAGAATCGAAAGCGCCGCGCCGCCAGAGCGCCACTGCAATCGATTGGAAAGCCTCTTAATATAATTCAAACCGGTCACCTCAAAGCCATATTTTGGCGCCCGCAAAAACATCGGGAGCATTTTTTCTTTTTTCGCCGTTCAACTCATTCGGTAGTAAGGTTCGAGTTTACGCCGCAGCATGCCTCTCGCCC
Organism: Chthonomonadales bacterium; assembly: GCA_040004655.1. Lineage (GTDB taxonomy): Bacteria > Armatimonadota > Chthonomonadetes > Chthonomonadales > CAJBBX01 > JBDUAM01. The sequence goes on from JBDUAM010000300.1 coordinate 3,994, forward strand.
TCGAGAGTCGCGTTTTCACATTGTCTAATGAGATGTTTGTAATCTCCGCGATCTCATTGTAAGAGAGACCTTGAATCTCTCTAAGCACCACCACTTCTCTATAATCTGGTGGAAGGGATTGAACAGCCTGAAGAATCTTCTCCTTCAGCTCCTTCTCTTCCAAAATGATGTGTGGTGCGGTCGACAGGTCTGGAATATCTCTTGACCCGCCGCTGTCTGCATCTTCCCAGCTTTTCGGCTGATCGATCGATTCCACCTGAATCACCCGCTGCCTGCCACGTTGTCGAAGCCTGTTGCGGCAATGGTTGATAGCGATCTGATACAGCCACGTATAGATTTTTGAGTCCCCGCGAAACCGTTCAAAGCCTTTGAAGGCGCTGATGAACGTCTCCTGCGTCAGGTCGGCAGCCTCTTCGTAATCTCCAAGTATTCGGTAGATGACGTTGAAAATTCGTTTTTCATAGGCTGCTACCAGTCCATCAAAAGTCTTAAAGACGTCTGGCTCGCCCGCAGGCGGGTCGGTCATTTGCCGATCCCCAGATATGACGCCACTCCTCGTTCCTCTGCGTTAGAGACTAATCCGCATGAACTTCCCCTCTTCACTTCGAAGAGATTCATCTCAATTCGCGCGTCAGAACTTGAAGACTCCTTCAAGGAGAAAGGCGTTCGTTCTTTCATCATCCACTGTGTACGAAAACTGCAGCGTTGGCCTGAACCGGTAGCTGAATTTCACTTGCCAGGCCGCCGTATTGGTTGTCGCGACTGCTCCCTGGCCACCCGTCAGCCGACGGAAATACCCGATGTACAATGGTCCCGATATCTGCCGCGAAAGTCGAAGCGTAAACTCATTCAACTGACTGATATCAACCGAAAAATCTTCTAAGCCGAGCGCTGTACCCAGACCGAGTTGATTCAACAAGCCCGGAAAGACACTGGCCGATAATATCTCTGCAACCTGTTGTCTAACGGCGCGTCCAAAATCGGCATTGGAGTTGAAGAGGCCCTGAATGGCCGACTCTCCACCCAGCAGACCTGTAAGCCTGCGCTGAATATCGGCTGGTCCGTTGCCGAGGTCAGGAGGGTCAGATCGAAACGCCAATCTCAAACCCTTGTCAGCAAAAAGCCCACCACCAGACGAGCCCGGTTCGGAATACAATACCGGCGTTTTCCCGTTCAGCGGACCTTTTGCTTCGACCGTGACAGTATACCTCTTTTGCCTTCTGGGGTCCCCGGCAGGCGATGCAGTGAGATTAGTAGTTGCGGCAATGTCGACAAAAAGTCCGAGGGTCGGCCCTGTCAGGGCATCGCCTGTATTGTACGGGTATCGAACGGAGACCGTTCCGCCTCGCGTAATGTTGAATCTCGCGGTTGGAAATACAATGGTTCCGCTGTCTACCACCAGCGACCCGTTTACCCTCAGGGAATCGGCATCTGTTCCAGAGAGGCTTCCCTGAATAATAATCGGCGCGCCGATCTCCGTTCGAACTACTGCTGAAACCGGAGTGGCAACAATTCGAACATGGGAGCCTGCCGTGATTGCGACATCAAATACTGGCCGGAAGGTCGGTGCGGGACCCGGAGCGGACTCAAGCACCGTGTCAGGAAGTTTAATATCTGCGTCTTGAATGTTCACCGTGCCCTTGATGATCGGCGCAAGGATGGCGCCGGTCACGGTGAGGTCTATGCTCGTGTCATTCGTAGCGATGCGGGCGCCCTGGTAGCCCGTGAGGTCCGATTCTGCCACCCGGATATGCGGAGCCTTTATTCGCAGTGCCGAGGCGCCCGTATGAATTCGTGGCGGCCAGAACTGAATGATCGGGGTGACAGCAGTGGCATCCGAAAGCCCAAGTTCGCCCTGTATGGAGATCATATCTTTCGACCGAACCACCTTACGACTCTTGGGCTCGACAGTCTCCGTGTACGCCGTCAACTCTTCTACTCGAACCGTATCGCCGGTAAAGAAGAAGTGCCCGTTCACCTGCCGAAGCTGAGTAATTCGATTTGGAATGCGCAGAAGATCGGCGTTCAGGTTTGCCTCACCGCGAATTTCTGGATCGATTGCGGCTCCGGTCACGCTGAGTGTTGCGGATACCGTACCATCAGCATCCTTATCCGAAAACGCGCTGGCTGAGACGGCCGGAATGAGCGCAAGGAGATCCGCGAGTCGCTGTTTCGGAACATTCACCTGCAAGTCAATCTCCGGATTTTTCATCGTCTCCGGCCTATTCCAGTCGAGCATCATAGAACCCGACGCATAGACCTGGAACTGTCGCGGTTTAGGCAGCGGAGTGCGAGCTTTAGTCGGGTCGATGGGGAGTGCGTCCGGTTCGCGTAGGGTCATACGAAGGTCGGAGGCAACCAGTCGGTGTCGATCCATTGGGCCGTTAATGACAATCTTGGATGTCTGAAGGTCCCCGATCCACAACTCTTTGCCCGTCGCGGCAAGTTCAATCTCTTTGCCATCGCGGTTCAGTCGTTTATATACCACGCCGGCCGTTTTCGGAAGAGCCTGGTCTGTAATTATTGCGGCCCGACCACGGCGCGGCGTGATAGGTTGCACCGTTTCAATCCATTCCACATCTTTCAGGGATGCAGTCACGGTTAACGTGGGGTCATTTGAAATACCTTCCGCTTCAATGTGAAGGCTGTCGATGTTGCCTGTAGTGTCACGAAGATAGGGTCGACCCGGTATCCATTTGCTCACGAGTCCGATGGGCAGGCTGTTAGCATCCAGCGATCCTTTCAGCTCACCGTCGACCAACGAACCGGACGCATTGAAGGTTGCGTCATCCGCCTGCAGCAACGCCTTTGTAAGCTGAACGTGGTTTCGTCCGAAACTGATGGAGCCTTCAAACTTCTGGATGCTGTTGCCGGCGACCATCACGTTACTCGAATTCCAGGCGACAGATGTCTGCGGTTCCTTTGCGGTGCCAGTCACCTGTACAGAAGCTTGCAGCGTTCCCATCAGCGGATCGGAGATGGGTTGCAGCCATGTCGCCAGCGGGCTATCCGGGTTGTCTGTTATGTATGGGCTATTCCCAATAAACTTTCGGAAGGCCTCATAGGGAATCCCAACCAGTTCTACATTTGCCAACAACACATCTGTACTGAGGTTGTACTGCAGCGCAACATTTTGTTTATTTGGCCGCAGAATAAATCCGGATGTTTGCGACCCAATCATCCCGTCGCTGGCCGTTACCTCATTATTGGCAAACTTCAAAACGGCCGGCGTACCCGCAGCCATTCCGTGCAAGTCACCAAGGTCGACACCATTAACCAGCAGCCCGGAAGTAGAAGCCGACAACACGCCCTGAAGACCTACGGACTGGCCGTCTTTCCATTTGCCAGTCAAATCAAGTTGAACGTCTCCGTTGCCGGCAATGGTGATATAGTCAGTGAGGTAGGGCTCCAGCTCCGTCAGGTCAAGCCTGGTCAGGTGGCCATTAAGGTGGTAGCCAACATTCGGATCCCACGAGCCAGTCGCGGTGATCTTCGCGAGGTCTGTCTGACCAGGGTGAATGGGACTCTGAACGGCCTCAAATCGATCCAGCAGAACGGCGCCGCCGCCCTCCGCATTATAACGGGCGGCGGCGGACACGCTCTGGAACGAGAAATCGCCAATGCGCGCCTCGGCAATTTGAATGTCTTCTGTCGAGATTACCGGTGAAGATAGGTTGCCTTCTACGAGCAGGGTCCCTTTCGCCAGCCCAAACGCCTGAATATCCTGTTCGGCAATCTTTGCAAGATCGCTCAATTCGAGGTCGTGGAATTCGCCCTTCAGGTTGATCTGCGGTGCGGGCATGTTGAGCGCCGTGATGTCGCCCGAGATGGTCGCCATGGCCGGGAACCGGTACAGCTCACCCGCCGAAATCTTGACGTCCTCCCGATTGCCGGAGAGGTGTGCGCGAACATAATCCATCGCGACCTGACTGTTGCCGATCTGCGTACCAGAGAGTTCACCCTCGACGTCTGGATCATCCCATTTTCCTGCGAGTCTGCCGTCGCGAATGTGAGCAATGCCCCCGACATTCACGTTGTGCCACTCCCGACCAAACATATCGGCGAGCGTCGCGAAATCCATGACATCCGCCTGCCACGCGAGATCGACGGTTCGCTTGTCCAAATTGATGGAACCGTTGGCAGTCGCAGCGGCCGTTTCGTCTTGCAGGCTCAAGGATTCGACGGTGACGACGCCGCCTTTCAATCGACCCGTTCCCCGTAATTCATCGGCGGCAAACCGCTTAAATCGTGCGCCAGAGGCATGGAACGCGACTGTTGCGGATTGCGGGCGTAAATTAGTTCGGCCAGCAATAATTGCATCTGCATCAATTAGCCCGGCCAGCGTTCGGTCTTCGTCCTTTTTGGTGAAGAGACCCTTGCGCAGCGACGCCGGCAATCGAGTTGCATTCACTCCTCGGACCTGTGCCGTCAGTAGATAAGTCGGATTCTTGATTCCGACATTCGCATTTACGGAACCGCTGAACTTTCCATCCAGCGCGATTCCCTCGGCTTCTGTCCAGATTTTGTTGTTCTCGAAATGGACATTGGCTTTTGGCACGTGGGCGATAATTCCCTGATAGTTGACGTCAGCGCCGATGACCTTTGCGGTAAGAATTGGGTGCTGAAGCGTGCCTGCAAAATGAATGGTCGCCTGTGCCGGTTTTGGCCCAATGCGTACCTCGTATGCCGTGCCGCGAATCTGTGCAACCGAATCAGCCTCGACACGCGGATCGGCGAGCGGACCCTCTACGGTCGCCTTGAGACTGCCCGAAGCGACCAACCCCTTCAATTGCGGCCATTTGGCAGAATAACCAAACGTATCCAGCGCATGGTTCGCATCGAATGCGGTCGACTCCAACGTCCCCTTCAGCACAGGATCGCCAAAGTCGATCAACGATCCGCGATACGTGACATCCGCACCGGCCACTCGTGCGGAGGCAATTCCGGTTACCGCGCTATCGCCAAAACTTACTTCGGCTTTCAGGTTTTGCAACGGATCGCGCACGTAGGAGCTGATGAGCGCGCCCGACTTTACAACCGCGTGCCCGGAATAGTGAGTTTCATCTTTGCCGTTTATCGTCTGGGAGAGCAAGTGGAAATCTGCGTCGGCGAGGCCTGCAGTTGCATAAGTATCCGGCGGGAGCATTCGGTTGACCAGTTTGAGTTGCGCGGACCGCTCGCTAATATCCAGGTAGAGGCTCCCAGATGTGTTCGAATAATTGCCGTCGACATTCACCGAATAGCCGGCCTCTGCAAACCCCTTTGCCTCCCATGTTGAACTTCTATCTGAGTCGAGATGCAGGTGTCCGGCCAGCTTGTGGACGTGCGATACAAACAATTCAGCCGGACGTTTACGGTGGTGAGGCAGAGCGGCATCAGAGTAGTTCAAGTTGCCGTCGACAAAGATCACCGTACCTACCGTCGGTCGACCCGGCGGTTTTTTGGTTGTCTTGATGATGTCGGAGAAGTTCCATTTGCC
>JBDUAM010000143.1:0-9463 GCA_040004655.1 Chthonomonadales bacterium
GGTAGGCCAGCTCATCCACAATATCTCGTAGCAATGCCTCTGGATTCTTGCGCGCGCTGTAAACAGGAATACTCCGGACAAGGAAAGCATCCCGGCCAAAGGACTCCAACTCCCAGCCCGCCGCCTGAAAGTCTTCCATCCGCTCCCGAACCATCGAGGCTTCGGCGGCTCCAAGTTCCAGATTGAACGGAATGGCGAGTCTCTGGGCCGCCGTGCCGACCTGCTTTCTGGCTTCACTCAATCGCTCGTAGAGCACCCGCTCGTGAGCCACGTGCTGATCAATGATCGCGATGCCGTCTTCGGTCTGCGCGAGGATGTAGGTGTTTCGGAGTTGCCCCAGCACCTGAAAACCCCGAAGTTGCTCGCCGAAAGGTTTCGGCTTCTCTGGTAAACCTATGGGGGCAAAACCTTCAAGGGATTCAATTCCGCCAATTCCACTTGTGATATTGGCCGTTGCGACAACCTCTTCCCGGGGAAGCGTGGAGACTCCCTCCAACGGACGAAAGGCATCATACGCGGCACGGGAGACGGCATCAAAGTCTCGCATCATCAATCCGCTTGCACCGTAACCCACTTCCCGTACAAACAGGGGCGGCTGGTCTGGTGAGGAGTAGAACGCAGAACGCCCACCATCTACTCCCAATGAAGCAGATCCCATTCCCGACCTGACGTGCAAACCCATGGTGGGCACGATACCGTGCTCCATGAGCGTTCGCTTCACTGCCTGGCTGACGGCATGGTGCACAGCGCCATCTTGCGTAAACTTGACTTCAAGTTTTGTAGGATGCACATTCACGTCCACCTGATCGGGGGCGATCTGAATAAAGATGGCGCCAATGGGGTATCGGCTGTCAGGAGTGAGCGAACGAACGGCATCCTCCAGCGCGTGGCCCAACAATCGGCTTTTCACTGGTCGATCATTCACATAAAAGAGCTCATGACTCCGCCCGGGACGGGTCAATTCCGGCGTGCAGAGATACCCGCCCACCTGAATGCCAGCATCCTCTCCGGCGATTGGCAGCAGCCTTCGCGCAATCTCCCTGCCCCAAACAGTTGCAAACGGACCAATCGGCTCTCCGCCACCCGGTGTCTGCAAACGCTTGCTCTCGCCCTCAAACACAGTAAAAGCGATCTCCGGATGCACAATAGCCAGTTGACCCACGGCATCGATCACGCGGCTTAGTTCTGCCGTAGTGGACTTCAGAAATTTCAGCCGTGCGGGCGTATTAAAGAAGAGGTCTTCTACGACGATGGTAGTGCCCTGCTGTGCGCCAAATGGCTCGACGGAGAGGATATCGCCACCCTCCACCAGAACGCGCGTGCCGCCTTCGTTACCCGCCTCAGACGTAATCAACGTAAAACGAGAAACCGACGCAATACTTGGCAACGCCTCGCCGCGAAAGCCGAGTGTGCGAATAGCAAAAAGGTCATCACTGGAAGTAATCTTGGAGGTGGCATGGCGCTGCAGGGAGAGAACGGCGTCTTCTTCGCCCATTCCATTGCCATTGTCAGCAACTTCAATGCGCCGCTTGCCGCCCTCTTGGAGGCGAATGACAATGCGAGTGGCGCCGGCGTCAATGCTGTTCTCTACGAGCTCTTTCACGGCGGACGCGGGCCGCTCCACCACCTCGCCGGCAGCAATGCGATTGGCCGTATTGTCATCGAGAAGATGGATTCTCATGGTCTCTATTTTATCACGAATACATCTCATTGCGCTCACCAAAATCTACAAATGGATATTGCATTAGGAACACACTTCAGCTCCATATTAGCGTACAACTCATCACCACAATATCGCGCGAGCAGGACTCGCCTCACATCCGACAAGCTTCAACGGCAGAATGGAAACGTCATAATCACCTGGCTCTATGTCCGCAAGATCGAGGCATTCCACAATCAAGATGCCGGCCGGAAGCAGAATGTGGTGGCACGGCTCCCCGGCATCGTAGTCATCGATGGAGTAGCCGTCGATACCCACCATTCTGGCATCCAGGTCCACCAGTAATTGTGCTGCCTCCGGTTCCAAATACCCCAGTTGGTCTGGAGGAGCATGTCCGCTGCGCATCATGGCAGATCCACATGTCTTCAGGAGTACGCGACATCCGGGTTTGAGGTTTTTCAGATCAGCCAAAGTGACATTCCGTCGGCCTGAGACCTCAATGACCGAGCATGCCCCGTTCAGGCGGGCTAGATCAATTTCGTGAATGGCGATTCCATCTCGTACAAAATGGAGTGGCGCATCCACATGAGTGCCGAAGTGACAGTCCATGGTGAAGGAGGAGCAGTTCGCAGTTGCACTCTCTTCAATTCTGGACTGAACTGAGCGCGAAAAAGCAACCTTGCCCGGATATGCGGGCGTGGCTGGAGTAACAGGCACAGTGATGTCAATGATTTTCAACTGGCGTCATTATCCGTAGCACAAAGCCCGGCAAAAGCCGGGCATTTGATGATGCTATTGTTCTCGTTTATGCTCCAGAAACCAGTCCCAGAGTTTTTCGTTGCGGTAAGCATTGTCCCAGGAGTTGTGCCCTACTCCCGGGTAGGTGGTCAGTTTGGCCGTTCCGCCAGCATCCATCACAGCCTTCACAAATGCTTTACTCTGCTCGGGATTTACCACATTGTCTGCCTCGCCATGGAAGGCCCAGATCGGCATCTCTTTGAGCGGTGCGCCAACCTTAGTGGGATCTCCATAGCCGCAAATGGGTGCAATCGCCGCCCAGAGTTTTGGGTGGGCCGCGCCGACCATCCAACTACCGTGACCGCCTTGTGAAAGACCGGTGAGGTAGAGCATGGTCTTGTCAATATTGTAATCCTTCTCCTCAACATCCATCATGCCCATAATCATATCGTCGTAAGCCTCCCAGTTTGCGCTGGCGACAGGCTTCTGAGGAATGAGGATGATAAACGGCCACTTCTCACTGTTGAGGAGCACCGCTGGTGGAAGACCGACCGCCGCCTGCTTGGCGCCATCTGTGCCGCATTCACCGCCGCCATGCAGAAACACGATCATCGGCCATTTTTTAGTTGCATCGTAATTCCGCGGAACGTAGACGGCGTACTTTCGATCCTCGCCCTTGTAGGCATAGGTGCGGAAAAGTATGCCAGTCTCGGTTTTCGGTGGATTCTGAAGAGGGAGGGCCAGTACAGAAGTACAGACTGCCAGCAACATTGCGACCATTAGGAACGGATTGTACCGACTCATCACGTAATCTCCCTCAAAGCCAGATAAAACAGGGCAAATGAAAACAGACAAAAAAAGAACCTGAACGGTCCGTGTTACATTCGCTGATTGCGCTTCTTTCCGCTAGACCGCATCGCTCTCGTCACCAATCCGACAGACCTTTCGACCCATTAGACCAGAAGACAAGCGCCGCATGCGACCGCTTCCATCCGCGCGCTCCCTTTCGGGCAGTTCTCCAACTCTCACCTTCTAACAACTTTTGCAACCCTCAACAACAGACCTTTCGACCCATCACCAAAGGACTACAATCATCATTTTCCGGATCAAGCCATCATCAAACTATCAGCGCAATCCAACACTTCAACATTCAGGCTCTTCCGCCAACCTCGCTGTGAAGTTCGGTTAACGTAGTATCATTATAGGACAATAGAAAACGTCTGTCAAGAGGTTTTCAACTTATTTTCAAAAAATTTTTGGAGACCCTTTTGGACCATCAAATTGACCGCTCAGAACCACTCATTTCAGAACAGAAAATTGCCTCTGCGGTGACCCGAATCGCTCGGGAAGTCGAAATTGACTATGCCGATAAAGATCTCCACCTGATCACCATATTGCGGGGCGGACTCTTTTTTCTCACGGACCTTGCGAGGGAGATTCAACTACCCGTCTCGCTCGATTGTCTCGGGATTTCGAGCTACAGCGGTGGATCGAAGGGAGTCATCCGAATTACAAAGGACCTCGATGACACAATCTTCGATCGCCACGTGTTGATTGTGGAGGACATCATCGACACCGGATTGACGCTCGCCTACATTCGCAAGAACCTGTTGCTGCGCCAGCCTGCGAGCCTTCAGATTTGTACCCTCCTAGATCGGCCATACCGTCGCATTGTGGATGTGGAGGTTGCCTACGTTGGATTTGAAATCCCGGATGCTTACGTCGTGGGATATGGCCTCGACCTCAACGGTAAATACCGCAACTGGCGTTATATCGACACGCCACCAGAGGAATGAACGTGACTTTTTTCGCGTTGACATTTGCCCTGCATAAGGGCTACCATAAATCAACATTTTAGAATTCCGGTGGTAACCGGCGCCAACAGGAGGATCACCTCCAGGGAGCCACCAGAACGTGAGTACCAATTGCCGCGCGCCTGGGCCGACCAATACTATTGGCTGCCCGGGCGCGTTTGTGTTTATTCCCTCCAGAGAGTGAAAAATGAGAGAGCTGAAACAGAATATCGAACGTATACTGGAGCCAATTGACGGAATCGTAAGTGTAACGGTTCGCGACTATCTGACCGCCGACACCATCGGAGTTCGCCCCCATGAGCTCCTGCCCATGGCCAGCACCTGCAAGGTGCCAGTACTTGTAGCCGCCTTTCGCGAGGTGGAAGCCGGTCGGCTCGATCTGGAAGAACGGGTCATTTTTACAGAGGAGCATCGTACGTTCGGCAGTGGACTCTTCAACTCTTTTCGCGATGGCCTCAACCCGACAATTTACGACTGCCTCCTCATGATGATTGTTGTCTCCGACAATGCCGCTACCGATGTTCTCCTTCGTAAGCTAACTCCAGAGGGTGTCACTCGCATGATGAAGGAACTCGGATTTAACAATATTCAGCTGGACCGGACCATCCAACAACTCATCCGGGACATCCTGGCGGCACTCGACCCACGATACAAGGGCATTAAGTATGGGGAAGCCGACGCGCTGGAGGAAGCGAACGCAGACCTGAAGGCGATCAGCAAAGACGCGATCAAAGGTCGCGTAGCGGTGAACGCAGTGTGCACCGACCGAGATATCGCCACCACAGATGACCTTGCCCGATTGATGGATCGGCTCGTTCGTAGGGAACTCGCAAACCCGGAGTCGACCGAGGCAATGATCAAAATCTTGAACACGCAGCAGCTAAATGGTCGGCTTCCCCGCGATCTGCCACAGGGAACAAAGCTGCCACACAAGACCGGCACCTTGGGCTACGGAGCCGTGGTCAACGATATCGGAACCCTCTATATTGAAGACGAGCCGCGAGCGTCCATCGCCGTTCTATCGCGAGACGTGAAGAACCCCATCCACGAAACCAATACTGCCCTGGCAAATGTGGGGCTGGCTTTGTACGAATACTATAAGAATCAACCAACGGAGAAAAATGTATGAGAGCGCTCATCAGCGTTTCAGATAAGACAGGGATAGTCGAATTTGCGAAGGGCCTCGCCGTGCTGGGTGTGGAGATCATCTCCACCGGAGGCACGGCTGTCGCGCTGCAGAAAGAAGGCCTAAAAGTAACGGGAATTCAGGAAGTCACGCAATTCCCGGAAATGCTGGATGGGCGCGTAAAAACGCTGCACCCTGCTGTGCATGGAGGGCTTCTTGCTCGCCGGGATCTGCCAGAGCACATGTCTGTCATCGCAGAGCACGGAATTGAACCCATCGACATCGTCTGCGTCAACCTCTACCCCTTTGCCGCGACCATCCAGAAGCCCGGCGTCGAGATGGAAGAGGTCATCGAGAATATCGATATTGGCGGACCCGCGATGATCCGATCCGCCGCAAAGAATCATGATTCGGTGACGGTGGTGGTCGATTCCTCGGACTATGGTCGCGTTCTGGAAGAGATGGGATCGGCAGGAACCACGAGTATTGAGACCCGGCGTCGACTTGCTGCACGAGCCTATGCTCATACCGCGTGCTATGATGCGATGATCTCCAATTACCTCCAGAAACAGTTTGCCCCGGATGAGCCATTTGCCCCGCAGGTCGGCATCGGTCTGAAGCTGGCGCAGGCATGCAGATACGGCGAGAATCCACATCAGAACGCAGCGTTCTATCGCGTAGAGGGAGCCACGGAGCCGAGCGTCAGCATGGCGAAGCAGCTCCATGGCAAAGAACTCTCCTTCAACAATTTCTATGACCTCAATGCCGCACTTGAGACCGTCAAGGAATTCGCTCCGAGTACTGAAGCGGCGGCGGTCATCATCAAACACACTAATCCTTGTGGGGCTGCTCTCGGATCAAGCGCGGCGGAGGCATTTCGATTGGCGCGAGAAGGCGACCCTATCTCTGCCTTCGGCGGGATTCTTGCGATGAACTGTGTGGTAGATGTCGCCACGGCGGACGAGATTACTGGCAAAAACACCTTCTTCGAAGCGATCATCGCCCCCGGATTTGAACCGGAAGCCATGACCATTCTCACCGAACGTAAAAAGTGGGGAGCAAATCTGCGGTTGCTGGAAGTCGGCGATCTCGACAACTGGCGATCTGCACCGAAGTCGCCGGATTTCAAGCGTGTGGTCGGCGGAATGCTCGTTCAGGACCGGGACTTGCGGGAGATAACTGTTGCCGATTTAAAGCTGGCGACCAACCGATCCCCTTCTGACGAAGAATTGCGAAACCTGCTCTTCGGATGGAAAGTAATGCGTCATGTAAAGTCCAACGCTATAGTATTTGCTCGAGAGATGCAGATTGTGGGTGTTGGCGCCGGACAGATGAATCGCGTCCAGAGCGTTCGGCTTGCCTGCACGCAGGCGGGAGAGAAAGCACTTGGCGCTGTGGTGGCATCGGATGCCTTCTTCCCCTTCCCGGATGGTCCGCAGGCAGCCATCGATGCTGGGATAACAGCCATCATCCAGCCGGGTGGATCGGTGAAAGATCAGGAGACTATCGACCTCTGCAATGAGCATAATATTGCGATGGTCTTGACGGGAGTTCGGCACTTTTTGCACTAAGTTGCACAAATCTAATTCTGACAATCAATAGGAGACGATCATGGCGCAAGGAAAAGCATTTACGTCTGACCTCAGCGGTCAGGAATTCTGGCTCGTGGTAGACAAAGGATATCAGCCTCTTGGGCTCGTCCTCGGTAACTGCGTCTACTCGATGGGGGTTGTCAGCGGATTCCTGGCAGGCTTTAAGGGCATGGCTCGAGGGGAAGTAGATCAGTACAGCCGATTGATGTACGAAGCGCGGGAACTTGCTTTGACCCGCATGCAGGCGGAAGCCGATGCATTAGGAGCGGACGGCGTTGTTGCCGTCAAATTGAACATCGAATATATGCACAATAACGAGTGGATGGAAGTTACCGCTATCGGAACTGCTGTGAAGTATACGGGCAGCCACGAAAGCAAGGGAACGGTCGTCGTCAACGCTGGCTAGGTCCGTTCATCCCTAATCGCGCACATCTCGCGAATCAATCGGGCTGATCCATTAATGGATCAGCCCGAATGGAATAGTAATGCCATTTCCCTACTCCGGCATCATCCTGGGTGGCCACGGCAGGGCAACTTTCCTGGCTGCAAACAACGGTTCATTCGTCATGGCCTGTTTCCATATCTGAGTTGCCACAACATCTTCGCGATTCCCGAGGTTCAAGACAACCGCGTAACCTATAACCAGAACGAGGCAGAGCACCGCGAACGAGGCTCGCGCAGTGGCAAAGAACGTGTTCCCAAACTTCCGTCTTCTGATGGCCGCCCAGATAATACTTGCAAAAAGTACAAGTGCTGGAAGACCCAGACAGAGGACAAAACAAACTATCCGCCAGAGTTGTTCAGAACCCGGTACAGTGTTTCCCATGCCAATCATTGCCCACGTAGATACCAGCGAATAGACCATCTTTGACTGACCGTTAAACAGCACAGACCCCAGTAGGCAGACCATGGCAATGCCAAAGGCATAGGTAAAAATATCATCCGGCCGAAGGTGATTTTTCAACCTCGACTCTCGCCTCCAGTGCATCAGCGCCAGAAAAGATATCCCAATGACGCACCAGATGAGATTTCCGAGTACGATGCAAGCAATTGCCTGCAGAATGATCAACCGTCTCATATCAAATGGGCCAAACTGGACTCGATTCATGTAAGTGGTGACGATCGTTCGAGCAGAGATACCGGCATTCGCTTCCCTTTGATATCTTATAGGTTCTTTTGTCTCCCCATGAGCTTTGAGAAACGCAATGTACTTGTGCCCCCTCGCTACCGTTCGAGTCGTTGCGGGAACGTTGGAGTTCTTTGGCGGAATCTCTCCATTCAAGTAAGTTGTCGAGAGCGATCCCATTGCCACTCCAACAAGCACGCCTATCAGCGTCAGGGAATCCGCCCGGATCATGGATGCTACGGACAGCATGTCCTTTCGAATCTGGATCCCCTTCGCCGCGGATCCACTCTTCTCAAGATTCCCCGCGAGCCCGCCCATCGTACGCGTCATGCTACGCCACTGTGCATAATGCGGAAACATGATGTTGTATCCGTCGGAAGCCTTTTGAATGATGGTCAGCCGTCCCTCAGTCAGCTCAAGGAGTTTGATTCTAGAATCAGTTTCAAATTTCATATGTTCGTCATACTGTAGGCTCAAAGCTGCCTGGTGCAATGCATGGAACGCCTCTTCATCGCGAGAGAGACTCAATAACGCTGTCGTACGATAAATATGTGGAACACCATTTTCTGGCTCGAGTTTCGCCCACCTATCCGCTAACTCGAGGGCCTTCATAGATCCATCAACCTGCTTCTTTTTATCCGCTTCCGACATAACTGCAGCTTGATTTGACCATGCTTGTCCCGGATCCGCTTCGGGTCGATTGATTCTAATTAGGCCAGTACACATCAATCTCAATGTAGTCGCGTAATATTCAGGGCTGTTCGGGAATTTGCCGTCCAGCTGCAAGAGCCTGTCCGTCGCCGAAGCTCCTTTGTTTGAATTTGAGTTGTAAACCTGCGGAATTACGATATTAGCAATTTGCACTCCCAGATCACCCGGATGTTCCAGAGCATATCGGGCGCGATTTGCCTCAGCCGATGAGACTTTACGACTTGGTTGCGACCGAGACTCTTCACTGTTTCGATCAATGTCGTTAGCCGAGTCGGCGACCACTTGCAGACGTAGGTAGTTCGCTGACATCCAGTTCGTAGGCGGCAAAAAGTGGATGATCAAAAATATAATCGCGGCAATTGTAAGAATAATATTGGGTATTGCAAGTCGCTTTTGCGGAGGCATATCTCCCATGGGCGAGGGTCTTTCATCAATGTATTCCAAACGGCTCTCCCCAATTCAATAGATGCGACGGGATATCCAGCGAAATGCGCTCCGGCAATAATATGCATGAAAATGCTGTTAAACGCAAATCTATGGCATCAACGGCCAATCGGTGCGTACAAATTAGTTATCAGTGATTGCATAATAGATTCTGGCTAACCAATTATGAACGCAGCAACCGATACTATTGATCCAGTTCCAATTCGTTCCCGATTCAGCTTTCGCGTTGCGTTTCGTCGGGTTGTTTATTCC
>JBDUAM010000335.1:0-2820 GCA_040004655.1 Chthonomonadales bacterium
GAACATTTGAATTTCCTATTAAAGCTGGTTAGGCAATTATTGGAGCGGAACGGGCAAACCAGGATGATGCGTCAACCATTCGGCGCACCGTAACTTGAATCCTGTTATTGGCGAACTTTAACACGCAATTATCGACTTCACAGTCCTTCTTATCTCTACAACAAATTTGTAAATGTAAATATTATGGTCTTGCCGTGATTAAACTTCCAAAGCGTAAAGCGTCGATTGACTTCGGCTGTAACTAGTTTTGTTCACTTTGCTGAAGGTGTCAACCAGCATTGAATATTGATCCACCTTTGTGGTCCTTTTCGGAAACCATTGAGTTGTTCTCTTGTATGCTTATTCACTCGTCTCATCCCGCAGCCCCAGCTTTACAGTGCCCAGAAATCATCGAATATCCCGATCAATCTGACGGGTCGACTACTCCTTGTGTAATGCCGAGATACGATTATTGCAAGTGAGGGCCAACATCTGTATGTCCTTTCGAATCCCAGCGACGTCTCGCTCCCAAAGCGAGGACAACTCGTGTTAATAGCCCCGTAATGGCTCGTTCTGAGCGTGGAATCAGTTAGTTCCATAGCTCGTTTGTCCATCTAATGCCCTCATTTCCGCCTGTGCGTGGGAAAGATGGCAGAAAGATGGCAGACAATACCGCCTCCTAACCCAATTGAGTTAGGAGGTTTTTTCTGTTCGTCGGGTCAGAAGATACGTGTATATTCGGTTGCCACATCTGCCAGGAGGTGTGTCCAATAGGTAAGAGAGGAAGGGTTTCTTCGACCGAACCAGCCTTTCAACCAAGAGACATTACCAATTCGACAAGGTTGGTAGACTTACTTCAAATGACCGAAGAGGAGTTCCGGGAAAAGTTTAAGGGTAGTCTGGTAAAACGGACAAAATGGCGTGGGCTAATGCGGAATGTGGCAACAGGTCTATCGAGTTCCGATAATCCCGAGGCCGAGATGGTCCTATTGAAGGCACTGGAGCATCCTGAGGAGTTGGTACGCAAGCAGGCTGAGAATTCTCTAAGCTCAATTAGGAGTCGAAGTCAAGAAGAAAAAACATGAAGCAACGGCTTCAAAATGCACCCGCTTTCGAGACGGTCCAGTTTGGTCCGTCTCTTCTTTTTGTGTCCGTTCACGTGAGATTTGCTCGGCACCCTGTCTAATGTAGTCCGTATAGTTATCGATTGTCTGCACAGTCTTTCGTGTTGGTCCCCAAATGGTCCCCAACGTTACTGTAAAAAGTCGGTCAATTCCCATGTTCCACAGAATTGTCATATGACCTTCAGTCTCGGTTTGGACACTTCCGGAAAGCCTTAAGTCTCTATATCAGATTATCCGCATTTCTGGTTATCAAAATTGTTTTTTGTCGGGCCGAAAGAGCTGGGGGCATTCGTTCAGACGGGCAACTGCGGGTCGCCAATTGAGACTGATTGCGAATGGTACGTGCTGAGCAACAGTGTCGGCCCAATCCGACAGAGTTCTATCTCGGTAATCTTGCTCGACCCGCATGACCGGCGAAACGAAATCGACCGATTGAAGCAGCCTCTTCCCAAAGCCGAGGTGGCGAGTGAAACCGACCATAATTTCCCAATGAGACTCATATTGTCACTAGACTGATTGCACCCGTTAATAATAATGAATGCTCTTTTTATAAATATCAAATATGCACGTAAATAGTAGCATAGTAGAGTATAATGAAGTTAGTACAATCGGACTGGCGAATACGGTCTTGATCAGGTCACATTTTAACGATTTGCGCGGCCTCAAAGAATTTCGGGAGGAGCGCAATGTCCTTAATCGAACCATCTCACTTGAAACCGGGTTATCATCAGGTGCAATCCTGCATGTTAAGAACCTGACGCTCGAACGAGTCTATTTGTCGACAATCGAGCGACTCTGTCTCTATTCAAACGTAACGAGCCTTGGCGATTATGGACGTTTAATATCGCTCGTACGCACAGCAGTTGAATTGCAAGATCACAGAATTAACTTCAAAAAACGAAGTGGGTGATGACGGCGAGATTCATTCGACCTACGATGTGCCCGGCAGAAATAGGAATTTGAAAACAGAAAACGTGGTTTTGGTCGAGCTTACGTTGGACGCCAGCTTGGTTTCAACTCCCGCGATAGCATATAAACGTGCGTTCAGGACAGTAAGATGCAGGGCATTGGTGGAGGGGACGTGTCGCTTGATCCAATCACATTGAGATTTGATGTAGCGAATGAAATTGTTTCGCTCTACTTCGTCGCAGAACGTTCAATGAAAGTACAACAAAATGAGACCAGTTTATCTGGCGTTGCTCGCTACAGGCTTTAGCTCATGCTTGACAGTCACGTCTGTTCGATTGTCAGCACAAACTTTGACTTCCGGCCATATCAAGGTGGAACTCAAAACGGACCCTGTATCTATTGTAACTGGCAGGTCCACAACCCTTGATGTATTGATCACAGATTCTATGTCATCCCTGCCGCCTAAGGGACTTATTGTCACAGCATCATTAATGATGCCGTCCATGGCAGGAATGATATTGAAACAGCCCACCGTGAGTCTCACCGACCTGCCAGGGCTTTATCGTGTGAACGCAATGTTTCCAGACCCCGGCGATTATTTGCTGGACCTTCACGTCAAAACAGGTTCCGAGAAAAGTGTCTCTATGGCGCTTAAAATCACCCCTGGCAAGGCTTCAAAAGTAGATATGCAGGGACTGCCCCCTTTGGCAAAGCGTCTGCATCTTTCTGCTTCGCGGCTTTTTCTTCATGCATTTTGATACTTTTTTTTTTGGTTTAAAGATATTTCCGTTAGATAAAAACGGAACGC
>JBDUAM010000034.1:0-2817 GCA_040004655.1 Chthonomonadales bacterium
AACTTGAAAGAAGGGCGCAATCTCGACACGCCGGACATTGTTTATAATCGGTATGTTTTGGGAAAAAAGGAGAATGCCGCAAATAATTCGATTGACGAAGTTCCCACATCTTTTCAAATTCCGC
This sequence comes from Chthonomonadales bacterium, assembly GCA_040004655.1. GTDB lineage: Bacteria > Armatimonadota > Chthonomonadetes > Chthonomonadales > CAJBBX01 > JBDUAM01. Next base: position 125 of record JBDUAM010000034.1, read on the forward strand.
TGAAGCTACATCTCCCGCTTGAATATGACCTGCGCCCGGAACGTGCCACATCGATTTCGGATCGCCAGCGGCCCTCAGCAATGCCTCCGTTTCGGCAGGGGGGCACAAAGTATCCAATTCATCTTCAATCAACATTACCGGTCGAGGAGCAATTTTCGCAATCTCATTGATGGGCGCAATATTTGAAGCAGACTGATGGATTATCATCTCCCCAATGACTCTAACTGGTAAGGCAAAGAAGACTGCTCCCCAACCCATTACCGATTGAAAGTGGTTGTTAATCGCGTGGTCCAGACTGGCAAATGGGCTTTCCGCGGCGACTGCTTCAATTCGAGAGTCACGTGCGGTTGCCATTATGGCAACCGCGCCACCCAGAGAATGTCCGAAAACCCCGAGCGGCAGGTCCCTTGTTTCCGGCCAAGACTTTGCAAAGTTGACAACCGCCAGCAGATCTTCCACCTCGCGATAGCCAATTGTGCAGAGGGCGTTACCGCTCTCGCCGCGACCACGAAAGTCGAATGCAATGGTCGTGAAGTTGGCTTTATTGAGGATAGAAACTTCATGCATCATGCTCTGTCGATTACCGTCCACGCCGTGACAAAGAATCACAACTCCAGACGCAGTTTTCTCTGGCGCGGGAATGAGCCACCCTTTAATTGGCGTGGAATCCTTGCTGACAAAAGAGACGTCTTGAAATACTATCCCCATTTTTTGCATCGGGTTAGACGTGTGCTTGAAGTTCTTGGGTTTGACCGTGTTCCATGCCAGAAAGAAACACATGTAGATGTAAAAAGCGAAGACGAGGGATAAATAGATCACAATTCGGCGCTTAGCTCTGCGGGATAGTCGTTTTCGAGCGCGCTCTGGTTCGGGCTGATCCATTTGAGGGAATACCTGGACAACCGATGTTCAAGCAAAAAACGCGATGTTATTATTAGCGACTTCGTTGGTCGGGTCCACACTCAATACGTATGTGAATCCAACCTTAGCCTCATCATACATTCCCAGCATGGAGTGCGTAAGAGCTAGATCGTTTCGTACAACCAGATTATTTACATCCAGGCGAACAGCAACCTCAAGCTCAGTAATCGATTCATCAAAATCGCCGATGAATCCATAGACCAAACCGAGCTGGTGGTGAGCTTTTGCATCATCCGGAGAAGCCTCCAGAATCTGCTTTAATTCTGCTGTCGCTGCATCATAATTGCCTTCAATCTTGTAGGCAATCGCGCGCTCAATAGCCGCGCTTTCGACAACATCCATGTTGATGATCTCCAACGCCTGATGGCGTACCGCATCATTACGCATCGCGAATTCCGGGGTGCGATGTCCAGATGCAGCAAGTAACGTCTGAATCACAAGCCCGGACTATTCTTCTCCATAATAACAACAGATTGGTTTAATGTCAATATGTTTTGACGATTGGAGTTAATAGAATTTAACAATTGAACGTAATTGATCAAGCAAGCGAGCAGTATATTCTGATTTTAGCCGACATCCCCCTGGTCAACAATGTATAATCATTGAAATGAAGCCAGTAATTGAGACCAATTTCTTTCAACCAAAATCGGGCCAAAAAGGAGCGAAATCGAGTTCATGTCTTATCTAGGTTTGATATTGATAATCATCGGTTGCTTCGTCATTTTGCGCACCGCGAAGGCATACGTAAGGTCGATTCGGTCGTCTCAGGCGGCGCCTCGATCCAAAGGAACCACAATCGTCGGAGCGATATGCGTTTTTGCAGGCGCTGCTCTAGTCTCAAACTCTATTCTGGCGTATGAAGACGGAGTCCATAAAACATTTTCCTGCCAGACCAATCTAAAGGCAATTGGGCGGGCTTTGGCTGAATACACTCAGGATAACAACGAAACTCTACCTCCGGCTAAAAGCTGGTACACCTCGTCGTCAATCTATGTTGAGGGCGGCGTGACCAATGTAAAAAAAGAGGAAGCGGCCATATGCCCGTCGGCGACCTCCCCATTCGGGTATGCGTTTAACAGCTCACTGGGATCGGTGGCCGTGAAGGACATCGTCGAATCTAAAACTACTGCCATGGTGTTTGAATCTGATTCCCAGACGGCAGATACCAAAGGTGGGAAAGAACTTGTGATAAAAACTCCGCGTCATAACGGCAAACAAAACGTGCTCTTCGCCTACGGGTTTGCAAGGAATCGTGATGAAAAAGAGATGGCCGCCCTTCGCTGGAAGGCCAAATAACCTTACAGTCGTTTATTCTGCAGTCGCACTTCTCAAATACCTCGCCGCATCTTCCGGGGCCGTGGCATTGATGTAGATTCCCGTGCCCATCTCAAATCCGGCATTGACTGTGAGCCTGGGCATGATGGAAAGATGCCAGTGGAAATCCCGGTCGCGCTCCTGATTGATTGGTGATGTGTGCAGCGTGAAGTTGTAAGCCGTGGATGGCAAGCAATGGTATAGCCGTCGCAGTGTCTCCTGGACCATCGATGCGAATGCACACAAGTGTGGTCGATCCTGGTCCACGTAGCTTCGAACATGCTGTTTGGGCATGATCCACATCTCAAATGGATACTTAGAGGCAAACGGGCAGAATGCAATAAAATACTCGTTCGCGCAGACCACACGCTCCCCGAAATTCTCCTCTTGCTTGACCATATCGCAGTAGATGCATCGTTCGTGAAATTCGTAATACCTGCGAGCGCCTTCAAGTTTTT
>JBDUAM010000577.1:0-2815 GCA_040004655.1 Chthonomonadales bacterium
GAATAGTCGGCAGACCACCAACCTTTACCCACTTATTTCCGCCGTTTACGGACGTGTACATTCCAAACTCTGTGCCTACAAACAGGAGAGTACTTTGGATGTGATCCTCTGCAAACGCCAGGACAGAACCGTTCGTCGGCAGATTTGCCGCGAGGGATGTCCAAGTTTTCCCGCGATCGACACTCTTTAGAACATACGGCGCAAAGTCTCCCATTTTGTGGTTTTCAAATGTTGCATAGACCACGTCAGCGCTGTACTGCGAGGGGACTATATGGCTGACGTACGTCTTATCCGGAATGCCGGTGAACTTCTCCTGCTGCTGCCAGGTCTTGCCGCCGTCCGGGGAAATCTGGATTAATCCATCGTCCGTTCCAACGAAGAGTAGACCTTCCAATTTCGGCGATTCCGCCAGAGCCGTGACATTGCCGTAGAATGAAGTCGACTGATGTTTAGCGATTGCATCTGAGTTCCAGATTCGGTCCATTACTCGCAGACTGTTTCGATCAAGTTGACGGGAGAGATCACCGCTAACTGGCACCCAGGTGTTGCCTTGATCATCACTTTTGTAGAGTCTGTTAGCTGCAAAATAGAGCCTTTTGGGACTGAACGGACTGACGATGAATGGGCTATCCCAGTTCCACCGAATTGGCGGCTCACCGGCGGATGGAATAGGCTGAATGGAAAGTCGTTCACCGTTCTTGCGATTGAATCGTACAAGTCCACCATATTGAGATTCTGAGTAGACAATGTCGGCGTTAGTAGGATCGACCTGTTGGTGGAACCCGTCGCCGCCGGCCGTAACGATCCAGTCAGAGCTGACAATCCCGGCGCCATTTCTGGTACGGCTGGGTCCACCCACACTGCTGTTGTCCTGCGTGCCGCCATAGACATAATAATAGGGCGCATTGTTATCTACCGCGACGTCGTAAAACTGAGCGATCGGCAAATTGGATTTGAACTGCCACGTTGCCCCCTTGTCGTAACTGTCGTAGACGCCTCCGTCGCAGCCGGCCAGGATATAGTTGGTGTCGTGAGGATCGATCCAGAGGGCATGGTTATCGACGTGCTTTCCCCGTTCACCCAGAGCGCGAACAGTTCGACCACCGTCATCCGAAACTTGGTTTACTACTCCGAGAACATAAACGCGCTCTAAATCTTTCGGGTCCGCGATGATCTGCCCATAATACATGCCGCTGCTAACGAATTCGTTGCGGCGCTCCCAGCTTGCACCGTAGTCGCTTGATCGAAAGACTCCACCGGATTTGCCACTGGCTTCCACGGTCGCCCAGATGACAGATGAGTCGACCGGTGATACTGCAATGCCAATCCGACCCAGGTCGCCTCCCGGTAGTCCAGAGCGGAGTTTGGTCCAGGTGTCGCCACCGTCGGTTGATTTGTAGATGGCGGATTCTGGTCCACCGTCGATGAGGGTCCAGACATGCCGCCGTCGCTGATAGGAGGCTGCATACAATACGTCCGGGTTCTTCAGGTCGATCTCAACGTCCGTGACGCCCGTGTTCTCGCTAATCTTGAGTACGTTTACCCAGGTCTTGCCGCCATCCAGAGTTCGGTACAAGCCGCGCTCGCCGCCCGCTGACCACAATGGCCCTTGAGCTGCAACAAATACGATATTGGAATCCCGTGGATCAACGACGATTTTGCCGATATGCTCTGAGGTCTTTAATCCGACATTTCGCCAGCTCTTGCCGCCGTCTATAGATTTGTAAACTCCATCTCCGTACCCCACGCTTCGTTGCGCGTTGTTTTCTCCGGTGCCTACCCAAACGGTATTCACGTTGTTCGGATCGAGAGTTACCACCCCGATGGAGTAACTGGCTTCGTGCTCGAAAACCGGAGTCCAGGTGCTGCCGTTGTTTGTTGTTTTCCAGACTCCCCCGCTCGCAGCCGCGGCGTAGTAACTGCTTCGATTGTGCGGATCAACGGCAAACGAGACAATTCGACCAGAAGTAAATGCGGGCCCGATGTTTCGTGGTCGAAGCAATGAAACCGCCGACTCCACTGGATCGGTGGATGCTCCTTTACCCGCCGTCGCCTGACCAGGATCACGATTACCGCGTCTTTGTGCGTCTGCATGGATGGAGAAAATAGAAAGAAGCACAACAGGAAGAATTAGGAGGGAAGATTTCGACAGCATTCTGCAAGCTCCAGGTAAATGAGTTCTGATTTGCGCCCAAATGGGGAGTTTCAAACTGACTTCCAATTCGACTCTGCCCGTCACGACTCCTCTATGTTTGATCGACAGCTATCAGGCTGGTACAATGGGACATCTGCATTCCGAGAGGTCGACCCAAGCCGATGAAATCAGCATTAACCCCCATAGTTATTTGTGTTTCAATTTTGGTATCACAGGTAGCATTTGGGCAGGCGCCAGCAGCAATATTGCCGGTTCCGTCTGCGCGACATCTTGCGTGGCACAAGCTGGAATACTATGCCTTTGTTCACTTTAACATGAACACGTTCACCGGCAAGGAATGGGGCGAGGGGTACGAAGACCCAAAACTATTCAATCCGGAAAAGCTCGATTGTCGACAATGGGTTCGGACCTTCAAACAGGCGGGCATGAAGGGCGTGATCATAACCGCTAAACATCACGACGGGTTCTGTCTCTGGCCGAGCGCATATACCAAGCACTCGGTCAAATCCAGCAACTGGCGTGGCGGCAAGGGCGATGTGCTCAAGGAATTGTCTGAGGCTTGCAAAAAGGAAGGTCTGAAGTTTGGTGTCTACCTTTCGCCATGGGACCGAAATCATCCGCTTTACGGAACGCCTCAATACAACGAGTTTTTCAAAAACC
>JBDUAM010000189.1:0-9418 GCA_040004655.1 Chthonomonadales bacterium
TCAATAAAATATCCAAATCATCTACCCCAATCGTGGGGCCATGCTCATTCAATTCTGTTTGCAAGCCATTAGACATATCCATAATGGCGATACAAGTTCGGCTCTCACCGGCACAATCAAGTCGGTGAAGTTTGATCCCCTCGTGAGTTATCGAGTCCGCAATCCAATCGCCTGAGGTACCTGCCAGGAGCGCAATTGCTTCTGTGCTTCCACCCAGTCGATGTATGGCGCGGGAGACGTTTATGCCTTTACCACCGCCTGAAACGGAACTCATCAAAGGACGGGCGATATGACCCAATTCAAGGGATGGAACGACATAAACTCGATCGACTGCGGGGTTGAGGGTTACGGTGGTAATCATCGCCATAATTCTGGATATTTATGAGCCAAACTTGATTTGACAAAGTATACCTGCGTTGGTATAATACACATGCTCTCTGGGATGGTGTTTGAGAGCGTTTCCCATTTGCCCAGGTGGTGAAATTGGCATACACGCTAGGTTCAGGGTCTAGTGCCCTCACGGGCTTGGAGGTTCGAGTCCTCTTCTGGGCACCAATTCTGCAGGCGCGCTCCATATTTGGGGTAGCGCCTGTTGTGCTTTCTCCGTAACAATGGTGGGCTGAGTTGCTTGTAGACAGCTTTGGACGAACTATCGATTACCTCCGCATCAGCGTTACAGACCGCTGTAATTTTCGATGTGTCTATTGCATGCCAGAATCCGGCGCTGATATTGCTCCCCGCGATGAGATCCTGACTTTTGAGGAAATTGGTAGACTGGCGCGAATTGCTGCCGATCTCGGAATCCGCAAGGTGCGAATTACGGGTGGAGAACCCCTCGTTCGTAAAGACATCGTTAAATTGGTAGAGATGATCGGCAATATAAACCAGTTTTCAGATATATCACTGACAACCAATGGATTTCTTCTTGCTGGACTGGCATCTGACCTGCACAAAGCTGGACTAAACCGTGTTAACGTAAGCCTGGACACACTACATCCAGATCGATTCAAAGCAATAGCTCGCAGGGGAAATCTCTCTGAGGTCATGGCGGGAATTGAGACTGCGGAAAACGTTGGCATGGTACCGATGAAGATTAACTGCGTGGTCATGCGCGGCCAGAACGATGATGAGGTTGCGGCTTTTGCCGAGAAATCCGTAACAGCTGGTTGGCATGTTCGGTTTATCGAGTTAATGCCCATTAACTGGTCCTCCGGCGATGGTGAACCAATCATTCCGGGTTGGTCCGGCGATAAGGGGACTCAGGCTCCGATAACTCTCTATGCCAATACCCAGTCTACTTCTATGTCTATGTTACGAGACGCCTTGGGAACAACAAGTGGAATGCTCAACGCCCTGGACATGAGAAACAAATTCGTTTCGTCTGCAGAGTCACGGCAAAGGATTGAAGCCGAACTTGGTCCACTTGTTCCCGCGACCGTTATTACCAATGGACCTGCGCGCACTTTCCGCATACCGGGAGCAACTGGAACTGTGGGGTTTATCAGTCAAATCTCCAATGACTTCTGTAAGAATTGCAACCGATTGCGACTAACCGCTGATGGCCAGCTTCGCCCCTGCCTGATGGCAGACGGTGAAGTCGATTTGAAAACACCACTGCGAAGCGGAGCATCTGATGAAGACATTGCCGACCTCTTTCGGATGACGGTGTTCCATAAGCCTTTTGAACATCGCCTGGAAGATGGGCTTGCACCAACAGGACGCGGCATGAGCCGTTTGGGCGGTTAACAGGTAACCTTGCACAAGCAGTTTTATCGCGTCGCGGCAGTTGGAGAATTGACCGCCAGCAATGGCATGTCCATTCAAATCGGTGAGAAAACCGAGGGCGCGCTATTTCTGGACGATCGCGGTAAATATTACGCGACATGCGCCAAGTGCCCCCATTTGAACGAACGCATTGATCTAGGACATGTAGAAGGTATTGAAGTCATCTGCCGAGCTCACCATTTGAGATTTGACCTTAGGAACGGCCTGTGTACAAATGCTGGCGGCTACACTTTACAGACCTTTGAGGTACGAGTTGTCGACGGATATGTTGAAGTGGGCCTGTGGGAAGATTCCGATACTTCCGAACAAATTAATAAGCCTTGCGATAAGACCAACGGCGCATGCTGACATCCGATTACGATTACGACTTACCTGAAGAGCTCATCGCTCAACATCCCCTACCCCGCGGCGAGTCAAGATTGCTCATACTGCATAAAAGTACAGGCAAAATTGAGCACCGTATGTTTCCCGACATTCTCGAATATTTGGCGCCGAATGATCTTATGATCCTGAACGACACTCGTGTCTCTGGAAGGCGATTTATTGCAAAGCGAAACGGCGGAGGAGCTGCGGAGGTATTTCTTCTAAGCCAATTGAACGAGACTACGTGGAAATCGCTAGTTCGACCGGGAAGCAAACTTCGGGATGGTGCAACTGTCGTTCTCGATTTCGGCGACAAAATGGCCGCGGTGGAAATAATCTCGACAACAGATGACGGCGGTCGGATAGTCCAGTTCCAAAATCTGGAAGATGCTCAAGTTGCCGGAACCCGAGGGCATATTCCTCTGCCACCATACATTCACACAGCGCTATTAGACGAAGAACGGTATCAGACGATCTACAGTCGACAAAACGGTTCGGCAGCGGCTCCTACGGCCGGATTGCACTTTACGGACGAAGTATTGAAGTCCGTTCAAGCAATTGGCGTCGAATTAGCGACCGTTACGCTCAACGTGGGCATAGATACATTCCGGCCCGTAAAAGTCGACGATCCTGCAAATCATGTGATGCACGGCGAGAGTTATGACATTCCACATACCACGGTCGCCGCAGTAGGCGACTGTCCGGGTAAAATTGTATGTGTTGGGACGACTACGGTACGCGCTACGGAAAGTGGTGCCTCATCTTACCGGGAACTTCGGGCAGGACCTGCCGAAACGAACCTCTTCATTACACCCGGTTACAGCTTCAAAGTCGCGGATGCCATCCTTACAAATTTCCATCAACCGAAATCTACGCTGTTAATGATGGTGTCAGCTTTCGCAGAACTGGGTAACATTAAGGAAGCATATCACGAAGCTATAGAAAATAATTATCGCTTCTTCAGCTTCGGCGATGCAATGCTCATCATTTAGCCATTTCAGTAGACTGGTAAACAACCCACATGCGATTTGAAGATTATCAGAAATATATCGATTCTCAATTCCTCGACGTGAAGGCTGAAGTTGCGTCACTACCAGAACAGGTGACGATTGCGCCCGTTTTAGCTGAACAATATTCCGCTCCTGCGGTACAGGAGGTCGAATATTCCGCGCCAGTCGCTGAGCATGTGTCGACGCCGGTAGCCGTCACGCAGCAGGAACCAGTTGTATCTGTAAAACCAAAAGCCAACCCTGTAGCCCAAAAGGATTCCAGAACCACCGAAGTGCATGTTCCTGATATTGCAACATTCTTGCCGTTCTTGAAGTCCACCGAACCTTCAAATCCGGACGCTGCTGGCGTTGTTCAGGAGTGGCGTGAACAGATTGAAGTCGTTGAAGTTTCTACGTTCGAACATGTCCGCGACGAATCTGCTGAAGAACAGATTGAGGCCATCGAATTAGAATCCGGCCAGATGGAACTTCCTCTTGTTGCGGAACCTGTAAAATCGTCTGCTGGAGTCGTCGTTACCCAAAAACGGCGCCGGGCAGCGCGACACATTTCTAGATCGCCAGATGCAAAGGTTGGCAGCACTGAATTCTGGCGATTATCACCGCGACATCTTCAGGCGCTGTTCATTGTTCATAATGGGGATGAGCAGGCGAAAATTATGTCGCGGACATTCAAAGAGAACCGAATTGAAGTCATTCAACGCCTATTAGATCCCAACCTCTCCCTGGGGCAAACGGCAAGGGTTTTAAAAATAACTCCCTGTAAAGTCAGAGAACTGCGATCGACCGGCAACGTGATCCTCTCTCGTCTCCCGGCAAAGAATCATCTTTCCCAGATTGCCGATGCATTGAAGTTTGTAGAACAACACAGCCATCCGCAGGCAGGGTGACAGTTCGACATTTATGCGAATTGCAATCCTCTCCGAAAGCTACGAACCAGTTCAGAATGGTGTTAGCACATCCGTACGAACACTAGCCGATGAGCTTCGTGGCAAACTCCATCATGTGTGCGTCATCGCACCACAACACCCCGAAAATGAACAGGGTACGTTTGTCATTCGCGTGCCGTCCTGGCTTTCTCCCTTAAACGAGGATTATCCGCTCCCCTATCCAGTCTTCCCAAAGCTTCGACTTGAATTCAATAAAATGGACATCGACGTCATTCATACCCAGAGCCCGTGGTTCCTTGGATTGCTCGGCGCGAGATTGGCCAAACAGAGCAAGATTCCATTAGTAAGCACGTATCACACACTTTATAATCACTATGGTCACTACCTTTTCTTTCTGCCCAAACCCGCGGTTGAAAGTATGCTTCAATGGTGGCTGCCAGATTACTACAATAAGTGTACGCACATCATCGTTCCCAGTCAGGTCGCCGCGGAATCGCTCAAATCAGCGGGTGTTCAACGACCCATGAGCATCATTCCAACCGGCGCTCCCCTGCCAGACACAATCTGCTTTACATCCAGGTCAAAGAAAGCCATTCGAGCACGATTTGGAATACCTGCTACAGCTAAGTTGCTCCTGTATGCTGGTAGGCTTGCCCAAGAAAAGAACATTGAGCTCGTATTAAGTGCATTTTCACGAGTGGCCATGGAACATGAAAACGTCTGGTTGCTAATAGTTGGGGGCGGCCCGCACGAGCCTCAGTGCAGGCATCTTGCATCCAGAATGCGATCAGGTAATCGAATAGTATTTGCCGGACCGATGTCTCGTCACGAACTCGATCCAATCTTCGCCAGCGCCGACATCTTTGTCTTCGGATCGTCCACAGAAACGCAGGGACTTGTTATTGCGGAAGCGCGTGCCGCAGGAACTCCATCGGTTGTTGTTAATGGCGGCGGCGCTCCTGAGAACGTAAAGCACGGGGAAGACGGATTTGTCGTGCCGCCGGAAGCGGATGTTTTTGCCAAGCATATCAACATGCTATTGCAAGACAACAAGTTGCTCAAAACCATGTCCGAGGCTTGCAAACGAAATGCAGTTCATTTCACTCCAGACAACATGGCGAATCAAGTCCTGGAAGTATATAGAAACGTCATTGAAATGAACCGGGCTATATCGAGCAACAAATCAAAAGTAAGCCGAAGATCACGGTTGAAAGATAACTATGGAATCGATTAAGTCGTTCGTTCACTTCATTCTACACATCGACCAGGGGCTAAACGGGCTCATTAGCCAGTATGGATCTCAAACGTACATCCTACTCTTCTGCATACTATTTTCTGAGACCGGACTTGTAGTCATCCCATTCTTGCCCGGCGATTCACTGCTCTTTGCCGCAGGCGCCCTTTCTGCCAGCGCGAATGCTCCGTTGAACCTCTGGCTGCTTTACATTGTGTTGTTCTCGGGCGCGTTACTTGGCGACAACTTGAATTATTTCATCGGCAAGAAATTGGGACCGCAATTATTCAAGAATGAAGATTCTAAGATATTCCGAAAGAAACATCTGGATAGGACGCACGAGTTCTTCGAAAAAAATGGTGGCAAAACCATCATCATGGCCCGGTTTATCCCCATTGTTAGAACATATGCGCCATTTGTTGCTGGCCTGGGAGCGATGGCCTATCGGCAGTTTATTCTATTTAGCATTGCTGGAGCGGCTATGTGGGTAGGAATATGCGTTACTGCGGGATACTTCTTTGGGCAGAATCCAATAGTAAAACAAAAATTCAGCCTTGTGGTATTGATGATTGTAGTCATTAGCTTGGTCCCGGCGATTCTGGAAATACTCAAGCATCGTCGCGAGATGAAAGCTTCTGCTGGTCCTCAGTAATTCTTAACCGAGTCTTGGGATCATAGTTCCACCAGTCCGCATTTGACCGGAGGCGCGATGCATTGGTGGCACAGTGAACTTCCCCGCTTCGAACGTGGAAGGGTTCCCACACATCAACCACGTGTACATTTAACCCTAACGCTTTAACGCGGTCGATCACTTGGGCTGCAAAGAGATCGCGACTTCCAAACAACGGACCACAGGTATCCGGGACAATCACGTTCCTGTTACACACCAGGCAATTGACCATGTTTGGGAAAATTGCAATTCCATCAGCATAAAGAACCGGAACGTCAATCACGTCTACACGTTCGATACCAAATTCTTCAATCAGTTGGTTGCAAATTGCTGACAATCTTAATTCGGCCGCACTGTTCTCTTCATTCATGGCAATCTTGCGGTACAGCTTCTCAAGAGTTGTAACAACACTCGTGTCGTCAAACAGCTTTGTATCGCCAAATCCTTGACCAACCATGCTAAACAATGCCTGTCGCGCTGCCCGAACCGATGGCACCATGATCGTGAATCCAGTTGCTGTATTGGCTGGCAGGAAATTGACTACCTCATCTACGTGGCCAATCGTTAGAAAACTCACATCTAATTCAAGCGGGGGCCATTGATACCCCTGACATTGAAGAAACTTCAAAACCTCTGGATGAAGCTGCAAGTCAGCTTGTTTGCCACACACAATGCGTCCAAAGGGGTACTGTTGCCCATCTGACGCCGTATATGGTGGTGTGACCTCTAGATTGCCAAACCAGTCGATCCAACGCGTGTGATAACGCGAATCGGCAACATCCAGCGTAATTGTGTTGTTTGCGTGAAAATGGTGTCGAACATTCTGGTCTAATGGAGCAGCTCGAATTCCACTATGCCGACCCCGGACTCCCGTTAGCACGGCAGTCTTTTGGAGTTCACCATTGACCGGCGCGGAAACAACTCCCATTTCCATACAGTCCTGAGCCCATATATCACTGGGAACAGATTCGTTAAATGACAAGGCCTGCGTTCTAGCGTTGCACAACGGCACAATCTGGTCCATTGCCGCTACAAAATCCGTAGTTAGGGAGCTTCCAATCATATAAACGGTGTCTACAGGATCCAACGATGATGCGAGAAGGAATGGTGCGACCTGACAGTGCACCTTGATCCTTGCAAGTGGCTGTACATTATCACCCAGGAGGGAGATACGCAAATCGAATTCACCTGACCACTCGGCTACCCGATGTCGACCAGGACGAGCAAAGTTTTCTGCAACTACACGAAGTCGAACCAATTCAGAACCGGCGACTGGAATAGTCCATTCTCCAAGAACGCATGCGTCCATCCAACCGTCTCTTGCATCAAAGAGAATTCGTACAAACCGCTTATGTGCTACCGGCGTGCGTATTCGGAGGAATGCCCCTGAAGGCGCACCCTCGACTTGAACTTCTAAGTGTCCGACCTGTTTACCAAGAATCGGGTCATTGGAGAGAAGAGAATTAGGATTGTGCGGCCTGGGGAAAATCGGTAAGTACCCTAACTCTTCAAGGCCCGGACATCCGGAAATTCGTAATTGTAAAGAAGGGGCGATTGGGTTATTCATCATGTTCAATTAACAACAATCAAGGCGAGTTTTCGCTCGCCTTGAAGTAGCAGGTATTCGACTGTAGAGAAGGGCGGTAAGAAGAAAGCGTTTAACTCAGGAACGAACAATGAAGCTCGGCGGCATTGGTTCCAGGAGCATCTCCTTGGTGTACAGCGCATCTTCTCGAGTGTATTCGCTCAGTTCAAAATCCTTGCGGAGAACAATGGCACCCGTTGGGCAAGCATCCTGACAGTAACCGCAGAAGATGCACCGAAGCATGTTGATCTCATACTTGACCGCGAACCGTTCACCCGGAGAAACACGCTCTTCGTCCGTGTTTTCGGCAGCTTGAACATAGATACATCGAGCAGGACACGCGCCAGCACAGAGACTGCACCCGATACACTTTTCCAACCCATTGTCGTAGCGAGTAAGAACATGTCGCCATCGAGTTCGAGGGAACTGTTCGCGCCGCTCTTCCGGGTATTGAATGGTCTGGTTGTTCGCCTCACGATTTGTGAACATCTTGATCATGTGCGAGAGCGTAAGTCCCATCCCCTTGTACAATGGCAAGACGGATGAGAAGAGAGGATTTTCCAAGGTTACAGGCTCCTACGCGTGAGACAAAGCGAGTTCGATGAGTTTCCCCGACGAACCAGTCTTTATCTTTTCTTGCAGTTTCATAATTCCGTAAATCAGCGCATCCGGGCTTGGCGGACAACCGGGAACATACACATCGACCGGAATGATCTGGTCGACGCCCTGTATGACGGCGTAATTGTTGTATACGCCACCGGTGGACGCGCAAGCTCCCATCGAGATAACCCACTTAGGATTAGGCATCTGGTCATATATCTGGCGAAGAACCGGCCCCATCTTCGTGGAAACGCGCCCAGCGACGATCATTACGTCGGCCTGTCGCGGCGATGGTCGAAACACTTCAGCACCAAAACGGGAAATATCAAATCGGCTTGCAGCGGAACCCATCATCTCGATGGCGCAACAGGCCAGCCCAAAGGTCAAAGGCCATAGGCTGTTACGTCGCGCCCAGCTGACCAACTCATCCAACTGCGCAACGACAAACGGCTGTCCACCGACTCCAATGGCAGGTACGGCCATGCTGGAATCGTGAAGAGAAATTTCGGTGATAACTTTTGCCAAATCGGTCTCCCAGAAGACTTACTAGTGATATTATACCCTCGCAGGTGGGGCATGAGGGCCATGGGGCTCCACGATTAACGATGAATTCTAATTTGAACGGTAAACTATCTACTGATATGAGTAACAACATCCCCGGCAGAATTCAAATTTCGTTCTTGCGCCACGGCTTCGCAGAAGATCATGCGTCTTCGGGACTTGACAGAGATCGTGAACTAACCCAGATAGGTATTGATATTGTAAAGCGGCAGGGCGAGTACATGGTCCAACAGAAATTTCGATATGATTTCATCATCACAAGCCCATACCCTCGAGCTCAAAAGACTGCCGAAATCGTTGCGGAGGCACTTTCTTTGAGTGGAGTTCTCAAAGTAGATGCTCGTATTGCCTGTGGATTTCATTTCTCGCAACTTCTCGAATTGATAATCGAGGCAAATGGGTGTAATTCAATATTGTTTGTAGGGCACAATCCCGATCTGTCTCTTCTGACTGGCCAACTGTCTGGCGCCCACGTGAATCTGAAAAAGGGTGGACTCGCAATCCTGGATGTGTGGAAATTGGAACCCGGCGGAGCAGATTTGCTTAGTCTGCTTACCCCTGCTTTGATGGGCGCAAAATAAGACTTTACTGAAGAGGTAGATCAAGATCATGGAATCAAAGAAAGCCCTCATTATTTCGGGCGGCTGGGCCGGTCATTCTCCCATGGAAGTAGCGGCAATTTATGTCGAGATGCTTACCGACCAACGTTATGCGTGCACCACT
>JBDUAM010000278.1:0-9377 GCA_040004655.1 Chthonomonadales bacterium
AGGTCGCCACCGAGGACGACGGCGGCGGCGTCAACACCGACACGATCATGTTGGTGCACATCCCGCAGGGCGGTGGGAAGGCGACGGCCGTCTCGCTGCCCAGGGACACCTGGATCGGCCCGAAGGTGATGAAGTCCATACGATGGACCACGACACGATTCTCGATCGTCAACAGGCATTTGGCTACACCCTTGAGGACTTGAAGATCATTCTTGGTCCGATGGCCGTGGTGGGTGAGCAGCCGCTCGGCTCCATGGGCAACGACACGCCGCTGGCGGTCCTCTCCAAGCGACCCCAGATTCTATACAACTATTTCAAGCAGCTATTCGCGCAGGTGACCAATCCACCCATCGACCCGATTCGCGAGGACCTGGTGATGTCGCTCGGGCACTACATTGGCTCCAACGGCAGTCTGCTGGAAGAGACTCCGGAGAACTGCCGCCAGCTTCGACTCGAGTCAGCGTTGCTCTCGAATGTGGAAGTGGAAAAGCTGCGCAACCTCGGCTCTTCTACGCACGATTTCAAGGCGGTTACGCTCAAGACCCTCTTCGACCCGAGCGCAGGCGCTGCGGGACTGGAGACAGCCCTGAACAAGCTCTGCCGGGAAGCCAGCAAGGCGCTAACTACGGGCGTCAGCGTCATCATCCTTTCCGATCGTGGCGTTAACCGGGAGTTCGCACCCATCCCTGCGCTGCTCGCCGTTTCCGCGGTCCACCACCACTTGATTCGCGAAGGCAACAGGACTCGAACCGCACTCGTGGTCGAATCCGGCGAACCTCGAGAAGTGCATCACTTTGCCCTGCTGGTTGGCTATGGTGCGAGCGCCATCAACCCGTACCTGGCATTTGAATCGCTGAAAGACATGGTCCACGAAAACCTCCTGCCGGAAGGCCTGACGGCCGAGAAGGCCATCTACAACTACGTCAAAGCGGTCAACAAGGGCCTGCTGAAGATCATGTCGAAGATGGGAATCTCCACGCTGCAGTCGTATCGCGGTGCGCAGATATTTGAAGCCGTCGGCCTGCATGCCAGCGTCATTGATCGATACTTTACGGGAACGCCATCAAGAATTGGTGGCGCGAACCTCGAAATCCTCGCGAAGGAGGCGGTCGCTCGTCACAACTTTGCATATCCAGCGATTCACATTCCGGAAAACTTGCAGCTCGATCCCGGTGGTCAGTACCAGTGGCGACGCGGCGGCGAATTCCATCAGTTTAATCCGGAGACCGTCGCACAGCTCCAACATGCGGTGACTCCGAATTCCTACGGCTCGTTTAAAGAGTTCAGCGACACGGTCAACCGACAGAGCGAGGAGCTCGCGACCCTGCGCGGGTTGCTGCGATTTAAGTCGACGCAGCCATCCATTCCACTCGAAGAGGTGGAGGCATCTACGGAGATCGTCAAGCGATTTGCGACAGGCGCCATGTCACTGGGCTCTATCAGCCGCGAGGCACACGAGACGCTGGCCATCGCGATGAACCGACTCGGTGGTCGCAGCAACACCGGCGAGGGCGGCGAAGACCCGAGTCGCTACACGCCCGATGCTAATGGCGACAGTCGACGGTCGAGCATCAAGCAAGTTGCATCGGCACGGTTTGGCGTGACGACCCACTACTTGGTCAACTCGGATGAAATTCAGATCAAAATGGCGCAGGGCGCAAAGCCCGGCGAGGGCGGCGAACTGCCCGGCCATAAGGTCGACGATTATATCGCCGCCGTGCGGCATACAACGCCGGGCGTAACCCTCGTCTCCCCACCGCCCCATCACGACATCTACAGCATCGAAGATCTTGCGCAACTCATTTTCGACCTGAAGAACGTCAATCCGGCCGCGCGAATTTCGGTCAAGCTGGTTTCGGAGGCAGGCGTCGGCACGGTCGCGGCAGGTGTCGCAAAAGCCCACGCCGACCTCGTGCTCATCAGCGGATACGAAGGCGGAACCGGCGCTTCGCCACTCAGCAGCGTCAAGCACGCGGGCATTCCGTGGGAGCTCGGCCTTGCTGAGACCCAGCAGGTGCTCGTGAAGAATGACCTGCGCGGACGCATTCGAGTACAGGTCGACGGTCAGTTAAAGACCGGTCGAGACGTGGTGATCGCAGCTCTGCTCGGCGCCGAGGAGTTTGGTTTCTCCAGCGCTCCACTCGTCGCCATGGGCTGCATCATGATGCGCGTCTGCCACCTTGGCACCTGCCCGGTTGGTATCGCCACGCAGGATAAGACACTCCGAAGTCGATTTACAGGTACACCGGAACAGGTGGTGAAATACTTCCTTTTTGTTGCTGAAGAAGTCCGCGAGATCATGGCTCAACTCGGATTCCGAACGTTCGACGAGATGGTCGGCAAGGTGGAGAACCTGCGGATTGAAGAAGCGGTCGACCACTGGAAGGCCGCCGGATTGGATGTCAGCCTGCTGCTGAGCCTACCGGAAGAGGCGAAGTCGCACTCCATCCGCAAGATTCAAGAGCAGGATCACGGGATTGAAGAGGCGATTGACTACCACCTCATTACCACCTGCGAACCCGCTTTGGCGGATGAACAGCGCGTCTCCCTGAGCCTGCCCATTCGCAACTCGAACCGATCTGTCGGGGCGATGTTGTCAGGTGAAGTCGCGAAACGTCGCGGGGAAGCAGGTCTTCCGGATGACACCATTCAAATAAGATTCACGGGTTCAGCGGGACAATCCTTTGGGGCGTTCCTCTCACCCGGTATTACGCTAACGCTTGAGGGTGACACGAACGACTATCTCGGCAAGGGCATTTCGGGCGGGCGCATCATCGTCTTCCCGCCAGTCAAAGCGACCTTTGCCGCCCACGAGAATATCATCGCCGGTAACACGCTGCTCTATGGCGCCACGGGTGGAGAGGTCTTCCTTCGGGGCGTTGCCGGTGAGCGGTTTGCAGTGAGAAACAGCGGCGCGATTGCGGTCGTCGAGGGCGTGGGTGATCACGGCTGCGAGTACATGACCGGCGGAACGGTTGCGGTGCTCGGCATGACCGGTCGTAACTTTGGGGCAGGTATGAGCGGCGGAGTCGCGTATGTTTGGGACGAAGACGGTAAGTTCGACACCCGCGTCAACCGCAGCGGTGCGCTTCAGCTCGAGGTTGTGATCGAGCCGGAAGACATCGAGACCCTGCGCAAGTTGATTGAAGAGCACGCGCATCGAACCGGTTCCGTACGCGCAGAGACCATCCTCCGCGAGTGGGACGAGAACCTGCCAAAGTTCATCAAGGTAATCTCCTCAGAATACAAAGCGCTCATGGCATCCAGAGCAGAAGCATCGCGCGAGGCAGTCGCCGCATAGTGCAATTTACCGTTCGCGGGTGTAGAATAGGTCTATTGGGCTTCAATTCGGGGGTCCGCAGGAGACTTAAGGATTGGCAATCACATTTAAAGCTCACTTCGACGGCACGGTAATCATTCCCGATGAGCCTGTTGACCTCGTCATTGGGGTTACGTATGACTTGATAGTAAATCGAGTTGAGCCATCCATAGCGATTTCAAAAGAAGAGCGGTTGGCCCGATTGCGTAATGCGGGAGGACGGTTCACTGCGCATGCACCATCGGCCGAGTCATTAAGACGTGAAAACATGTACGAGGATTAGCATTTGGCGCACGCGGTGGATATCTATTGGCACCCACAGGAGATGAATCAATGGCTATAACCTTTCAGGCTCACGTTGAAGGCAAGGTGATCATTCCAGACGAGCCTATTGAGTTGCGCGATGGTGAAAAATTGGAAGTTACCCGAACTTCTGACGCAAGACCTTCAGCCGCCACGATTGCCGACCGATTAGCCCGGATGCAGGCGCTGGCCGGGATGATTAATGTGCCCGGTCCTTCCCTCGAGTCACTACGGCGAGAGAATCTTTATGAGGACTAAGTTGTGCTGATCGCAGTTGATACAAACGTCTTGATCAGATATGTAAATGCAGCTTATCCTGAACATGCAGTAATCAAACGCAAAGTAGATGGCTTGATTGCTGCCGGTCACGAGATTTGCCTTTGTAATCAGGTCATTCATGAATATTGGACTGTTTGCACTCGACCATTAGCAAATAATGGCATGGGCTTTGACGTTGACAGAACTTACGACCAGATTCAACGCATTCTTACTGGATACAATCTGCTCGCGGATACTGAAAACCTGTTGTACATCTGGCTGGACCTGTGCAAAAAGCACCAGGTCGCGGGAAAGAATGCACATGACGCCCGAATTGTTGCCTGTATGAAGTTGAACCGAGTAGACCAATTGATCACGCTCAACCCGACCGATTTTTCACGGTTTACAGAAATAACGTGCATAACGCCCAAAGAAGTAACAGAGGACCAGAATGGCTGACCCAAAGGGATTTTTGAAATACAATCGGGAGACGGGATCATATCGACCGATCGCAGAGCGCAAGCGCGACTGGCAGGAAGTCCACGTCCACCTGAGCATGGACGGACTGAAGACCCAGGCGGCGCGCTGCATGGACTGCGGAATTCCGTTTTGTCATAGCGGCTGCCCCCTCGGAAATATCATCCCGGATTGGAATGACCTCGTCTATCGTGGTCAGTGGCGGGATGCGCTGGAACGACTGCACGCAACCAACAACTTCCCGGAATTCACGGGTCGACTCTGCCCGGCGCCGTGCGAGGCTGCCTGTGTGCTCGGCGTGAATCAACCAGCGGTCGCCATCAAAGAGATCGAGCAACATATCATCGACTACGGCTTCGAACAGGGTTGGGTCGCGGCAGAACGTACCACGAAGCGGACCAATCGATCTGTTGCAGTCGTAGGATCTGGCCCAGCCGGACTCGCTACAGCTCAGCAGTTGAATCGGGCAGGGCACACGGTGACTGTGTTTGAACGCGATGACAGAATTGGTGGGCTTCTGCGCTACGGAATTCCCGATTTCAAGATGGAGAAGTGGGTGCTCGACCGTCGGCTGGAGCTGATGGCGGAAGAGGGCGTGATCTTCAAGACAAATGTAAACGTCGGGGTCGATATCACCGCCGATGAACTCCGCGCTGAATACGATGCTATCTGTCTGACCGGTGGATCGACCATCCCGCGCGATCTCCCCATTGACGGTCGAGAACTGAGCGGAGTCCACTTTGCCATGGATTACCTGACTCAGCAGAATCGTTTGAATGCTGGCGACACGCTGGAGACGGATCGCATCTCCGCCGAGGGCAAGCATGTCATTATCCTGGGTGGTGGCGACACGGGAGCTGACTGCCTCGGCACGGCCCACCGGCAGGGCGCGAAGAGCGTCACGCAGATCGAACTGATGCCGAAGCCGCCGAACGAACGCAACGAGACCATGCCGTGGCCGAACTGGCCGTTCATTCTGCGCACCTACGCCGCCCACCAGGAAGGTGGCGACCGCGACTGGAGCGTCAACACCGTCTCCTTCACAGGAGAGAATGGCAACGTCAAGAAGTTGAACGGTGTGAAGGTTGAGTTTGGCGCACCGGGTCCTGATGGTCGACGGCCGATGAACACTGTTGAGGGTTCTGAGTTTGCAATGGACTGTGATCTGGCGCTTCTCGCGATGGGATTTGTCCATCCGCAGCGCGAAGGATTGCTCGAAACCCTGAATGTGAAGATAGATGGTCGCGGAAACGTGGTCGCCGACGCTAACTATATGACCAACATTCCCGGCGTTTTTGCGGCGGGTGATGTACGTCGAGGACAGTCGCTGATTGTCTGGGCAATTGCCGAGGGTCGAGAGGCTGCGCGCGGCATTGACGAGTACCTCACGCACGGATCGCTGCTGCCGCTCGTCGGCGCGCGGCTCGAGGCTGTCGCCGCGTAATCAATCGGCTGTAAAGGAATCTGCCCTCCCCGGATCGAACGGTGGAGGGCGTTTTCATTTTTTGGAGTAAACCCATGCGAACCTCAATTACTGCACTTCTATGCGGAATATTTGCTTTCTCCGCCGTAACTGCACTGTCTCAAACGCCCGGTGGCGAGTTTCAGGTGAAGGCAGGCGGCAAGACCATCACGTTTGCCGAGATGGCCGCGCAGTTGGAGAAGGCGGACGTCGTCTTCGTCGGCGAGCAGCACGACCACAAACAGGGGCACGAGCTTGAGTTGGTCATTCTGCAGGACATGCAGGCTCAGAAGCGACCTGTAGCGCTCTCGCTGGAGATGTTTGAGCGGGATGTGCAGCCGGTGGTCGACGAGTATCTCGCGGACTTTATCTCTGAGAGCCAATTCATGTCTTCATCCCGACCGTGGCCAACCTACAAGACCGACTACCGTCCGCTGGTAGAATTCTGCAAAGCGAACCACCTGTCGCTGGTCGCAGCGAATCCACCTCGAAGATATGTGAACATGGTCAGTCGCAAAGGTCCGGATGCATTGCTGAAGTTGAATAAAGAGTCGCGGGTGTTTCTACCGAAGCTTCCCTACTCGATCGAAATCCCCAAGGGTTACGACGAGGCGCTCGCCAAGGTATTTGACGCACCCCATGCCGCCGGCGCGGCGCAGACTATGCCGGGCATGCCATCCGTGCAGAACCTGAAATGCTCGCAGATGCTCCGGGATACGGGCATGGCGGACAGCATCGCAAACTTCGTGCGAAAACATCGGGGAACGCGGGTGCTGCAGATGAACGGATCCATGCACAGCGATTTTCGGTTTGGCATCGTGGATCGATTGCAGCGACAGTCGCCCAACCTCAAAGTGGTCACGATCACCATCAAGCCAGAAGCAGGCTACCCAAACACCCTATCAGATGCCGCCGCGCCAAATGCCGCCGACTTCGTGATCATCACGCCGGAAGTGTCTGGTCCACAGTGATCGAGGACAGAGTATTGGAATCTGTCTCCCGATCTAATATTATATAAGGCCACATAAGCCTTGTTTACCTGAACGAGGAATTTGACAGGCCCATCCACGACGGATATACAATTTTGGGAATGAAAGACCCGCGCGATGCCGTTGTAGACAGTGAGAAAGGCCCAGTAATCAGTTCAGAGGGCGTACCGCCTCCGCCACAGTATGGGCCGCTAAACGATCCAGAGATGGTCCCAGGAGAAATATCAGCAGTGAACTGAGAGTAAACACTGCTCATTGTAATCTTGCCTTCGCTCCAATTAATATCCCCGGTTGATAAATCCGAATGAAGAGCCGGAAAGTTTGTTATAGTTCCAGTAAAATGCCGACCTCTCTGAGTAAACGTAACCTCCATCGGTTCATCCCGAGCACATACTGTCGGAGTTACCCAGGTACGACTTCCAGTCCAATTCCCACTCAGATCCAGCAATAGCGGAAAAGGATCTGAAAAATGCGATGTTAGGGCAGTTTCGTTCTTTTCACGTGGAGGAATTCTAAATGCGTGTTTGGCATAACCAAAATGAAGATGCTTGTCCGTACCAGGAGGGCCGGAATTGCCGGAAACTCCAAGTTCGTCGCCAGCAGAAATAGGACCCAACGGTGCCTTAATACTACTTAGGTGGGCATACAGCGTGAGCGAGGGGTCGGAACCATCGGTAACAATATAAGCAGCCAGACCCAAGGAAGGTGAATTAATGAAATTCAACCGACCTGATTGGGCTGCGTAAACAGGCACGGAATCTGCCCGGAAGTCGAGACCGCGGTGGAGGCGTGTTATTCCTTTGTAAGTACGCATTTTAAAGCCCGAGGTGACTAGGCTGGGACTATCGACGGGCACGATTAGTGCATCCCTGTTGAATGCACGCGACGAGTGAGTGGCCTTGTTGGTTCCCGATATTAATGTACTTGACCCGATTAGTGATATCACTTCAAACGTAGTGCCATCGCTGCTAAGTGAAAATGCTTCCGGCGCCACTACGATAGTCAGTATTCTCTTCGTTGTGTCGTAGAGTGGCATCAATGGTATGAAGAGTCTCTGTTGTTCTTGGTCCGAGCTATCTGTTACTGCCCCGAAGGTAAACAGCTGGGTGAGTGTTCCTGCCATCGAAGCAGGAACCTGCAGATTAATCTGAACCGGAGCAGTGGGTATGACATTACCTATGTTTACCCTAACTTCTGAAGAGCGATTGGAGATATTATAAATTGACGCAAAAAGCTTGAGGTCGTCAGCAACGTCTGGGTCGTTTGTAGCCTTAATGGTTACAGGCTGAGTGGAACCCAATGCTCCAGCCGGTACTTCAATACGCGCGACGCCAGTCAGACCAACTTGACCGCCTCCCGTACCGATACTACCACTCCCATCTCCAGCTATCGTAACAGAGCCGCCACCGCCGCTTCCGCAACTCAATTGACTGCACAGAGCAATAGCTAAGATTAGGTATGTCCACGCACGTGCCATAGTACATCCTCCTATCGCCATGACCGAGATAGCCATGGTTTCTGCGAATGGAATAAAATTGGTCATCGATGTCAGATATTCCTGCGCAGCACTTCGCTAGCTGGACTCCTCGAAGCCGAGTCTTTATCGAACTCGACACTTCGGTCCAAGATTAATCCTGGCATTCCTGTAAAGAAACTCCGGATGGGGGCGTTAGAATAGATATGTACTCAGAGGCGGGTCATGTCGGCGTTTAAGGCTACTGATACGCAAAATGAGACAATTACAAGTGTCCTATTTGAAGGAGGATCTATTGTCCCGACCGAGACGTAAAAACGGATTTCTTAACTAAGTGTCTATCTTCGGTTGCGTTGCTAATTCGTACCAGCAGATGCTGACGCACGCAATTCATTCAAACCTTACCAGAAGGTTTAGACTTACGTGTTTTTTGGGATGAGTACTTTCGGAGAATGGAATGGACTCGCTTCGTGGACCCAACATCAACAAGGACCCCTAGAAAGAAAAAAGTACAGGTCTGAAATTTTATCTCGGCACGATAGCAGTTTAATCAAAAAATATCCTGCTCATCCTGCCTATCCATGTTTGTAAGCTCTATTGTCCTACGCCGTCACGTGAAGAATAGTCTGCAGGTGCTTCACAAGGCGAGGTGGACCATAGACGAAGTGCTTGTACGTGCGAGTGGTATCCAACAGTTCGACCACATTTACCGGTTCACCGTCGAGGTATTCAAACACGCATCCCGCTTCGCTGCAGATGCAGAGCGCCGCGGCAATATCCACAATTCCCTCTTTTAACCCGAGCGTCGCGGTGATGTTGCCGCGCGCCGTGTAGCAGAGCTCCGTCGCGATGGACCCAAAGCACCGAATTCGCCCATTGATGGCCTCAATGTTCAGGCTCTTGGCGGCGTTGCTCGTCACGCAAATGGTGTCTTCCACGTGCAGACTATCTCGATCTACCGTCGACAGTCGGATGCCGTTACAGAAACTCCCCTGCCCTCGAACGCCCCAGTAGAGCTCATCCAGAACCGGCAAATAGACCGCACCCATCTGCGATACGCCCTCATGGATCAGCCCCACCGACACGCACCACTGC